>CALMFM010000115.1 GCA_937862575.1 uncultured Bacillota bacterium | reverse complement strand
TTCTCATTCGGAGATTCGATGTTGATTAAGTCAAAATGACAGGACCTAAAGTCCTGTTTTTGTTAGGGCTATTGACCATATATGAAAAAACAAGTAAAATCTAACTGTTCGTTATATCGAAATAGTAATTCTTCAATCAAATAGGAGGTTGTCAAATGAGTGTACTTGAATTGAAAGAAGTGACCAAGACATACGGAAAGGTTGTAGCCTTGGACAATGTCAGTTTTCAAGTTGAAAAGGGAGAAGTTTATGGCTTTATCGGACCAAACGGGGCGGGTAAAACCACAGCCATCCGGATCCTTTTAGGTATCCTTAAACCGGACAAGGGCGAGGTATTGATTAATGGCTTGAACGCTTGGTCAGACGCGGTTGAAATCCATAAGAATATCGCTTATGTGCCAGGCGAGGTCAACCTCTGGCCAAATCTTACCGGAGGAGAAGTAATCGATTTCTTCGCTAGATTGAAAGGGGCCGTAACTCAAGAATCCTTGGACGAGTTGTATCATCGGTTTGACTTGGATCCAACGAAGAAATGCCGGACTTATTCCAAAGGTAACAGACAAAAAGTAGCTCTGATTGCTGCATTGGCGAGTAATGCGGAAATATTCATTCTTGACGAACCGACAAGCGGACTTGATCCTTTGATGGAAAAATTATTCCAAGATTACGTCTTTGAACTTAAAAAACAGAATAAAACCGTATTTTTGTCAAGCCATATATTAAGTGAAGTAGAGAAATTGTGCGATGTAATTTCTATTATTCGGGAAGGTAAAATCATTGAAACCGGAACTCTGGAGCAATTAAGACACCTCACCAGAAGTCAGATTTCCGTGGAAACTTTAAAACCGATTGAAGGACTAGCAAGTTTTGATGGTGTTTATGACCTCACGGTCAGTGGAAATCAAGCTACTTTCCAATTGGATTCAGCCAAATTCTCCGACATAGTGAAATTTATCAGCGGATTTGAAGTCATCCGTCTGGAAAGTACTCCGCCTACTTTAGAAGAATTGTTCATGAGACATTACGAGAAGTAGGTGGTATATATGAAAAAACAATATTTTCATGGTGTCTGGAAATTAATGAAATTCATCCTGAAGCGCGATTGGCTAAGAATCTTGATCTGGGTAGCCTCAATTGTGATAATTGAAGCGATAATGGCAATGGCTTTAGTTGAAATGTATCCGACCGCTGCCGATCGGGAGTCATTCAAACTTGTTATGGATAATCCGGTAATGGTTGCGATGTTTGGGCAAGCCTATGGGTATGACAATTATACATTTGGAGCCATGTGGGCTCATATGATGTATCTTTGGATGGGACTAATCGTCGGTGTGATGGGTGTCATCCTCGTGACAAAACACCTTCGAAATGAAGAAGAGGAAGGGCGGTATGAAATGATCCGCTCAATGCCGGTAGGGCGAGATGCATATTTGTTGGCTACCATTCTTCTCATGGGCGGAGTAGTTCTTATCATGACGATATTCAAAGCGATTACAATGTCGGCACTAGGAATTGAATCCCTTGATTTTGCCGGTTCATTGAATTACAGTATCGGTCTAGGACTAATAACAATGTTCTTCATTTCTCTATCAGCTGTTGTAAGCCAGTTGTATCAAAACAATCGCAGTGTCATGGGTATGGGATTCGGTCTGTTATTGTCATTTTATCTGCTATTTGCGATTGGAATGGTCTCGTCGCCATTCTTGAAATGGTTGTCACCATTCCAATATATGTTGGAGTCGCAAGCCTATGTAAATAACTACTATTGGCCGCTTTTGATTTTGCTTGCATTAGCTGTTGGATTAATTGTTCTGGCACTTTATCTTAGTAGTATACGTGATCTGGATGCGGGGTTCTTCAAAGAAAAACAAGGGAAGAAGAACATTGCCAAATATGTTAACAGACCGTTTGGTTTCGCAGTTAGAACGACAATGACAATGATGATTTATTGGACATTGACATTATTCATTCTTGGCGCTTCCTATGGATCGATATTTGGCGATCTCGAAGCTTTTTTAGGGAATAACGAACTCCTCCAACAGATGTTACCCGAAATTCCGGGAGTGCCTTTAGCCACCCAGTTCATGGGCATCATTATGATGGTAATGGGAATAGCTGCCTGCATTCCAGCAGTCTTGATAGCTAACAAGGTTGCCAATGAAGAAAAAAAGAACCGGATGGAGACGATTATGTCTCACTCCGTTCCTCGTTTGGAAATGATGACTTCCTACATAGTTCTAGCGGTATTGGCAGGGATATTGATGTTATTCTTTTCGGCGGTTGGTCTCTACGCAGCTTCTAGCAGTGTGATGGATGATCCGATTCCATTCGCAACAATGATTGAAGCAATTATGGTCTACATACCATCGATGATCTTGTTGATTGGACTGTCCGCGTTGATTTCCGGTTTCACCCCTAACAAGAGTTGGGTAGTAAACCTTTATTTGGGACTTAGTTTCTTCATTGTCTACATAGGTCAAATAGTTGATATCGGTGAATTACTTCAAAAGTTTACACCATTCAACTATATTCCTAGATTGCCAGTTGATGACATGAATTGGTGGACGCAGATAATCATCGTTGTTATTGGATTGGGTCTGATGGGTATAGGATATTGGCGTTATCAACAAAGAGATTTGCAAGGATAACAAATATTCCCTGAATAATTAGATCATGATAGTTAATTTACCCTCAGCTTTTTGAAAAAGCGGAGGGTTTGTTTTTACTAAATTGCATAATAGTAAAATCATATAATAGAAACCAGCATAATTATGTACTGGATCAATTGAATTTGCTAGACTTATATGGTATAATATAGTATAAGTTTAAAAAGGAGAATCAAATGTTCAAAAATTATAAACCACCATATACGATAACTGATTTAATTGTTCAGCAAATTGCTTCTATATCTGAGATGGTTGCTGAACTGACAATAAAAAATGAGGAATTATCAAATCAATTCCTTAGAAGAGATAATCAGATTAAGACTATACACTCTTCTTTGGCGATAGAAAACAATTCACTTAGTTTGGAACAAGTCACCGATATCATCAACGGGAAAAGAATTTTGGGGCACCCTGCAGAGATAATAGAGGTTAAAAATGCATTTGAAGTTTATGAACGTCTGCTAGAATTTAATCCTTTTTCTATTAAGGATTTGTTGAAAGCACATGAAATCCTTATGAAAAATTTAACAAACGACTCAGGTCGATTCCGAACTGCGGGGGTAGGCGTGTTTGCAGGTGATTCGCTTATACATATGGCACCTCCAGCGAAATTGGTTCCTGAATTGATTGAAGACCTGTTTAATTGGTTGTCTAGTGATATAAAAGTTCATCCCCTAATCAAAAGTTGTGTGTTTCATTATGAATTTGAGTTCATACATCCATTTAGTGATGGAAACGGTAGAATGGGAAGACTTTGGCAAACTTTGATTCTATCCGGATGGAAAAAAGTATTCAGATGGATTCCTGTGGAAACCGTGGTCAGAGATAAACAGTCTGAATATTATGAAGTGTTGGGTATTTGTGATAAAGAAGGTGAATCCACAAAATTTATTGAATACATGTTAAATAATCTTTATGAGACATTGAGTGAAATCAAATCTACCGAACAAGTTACCGAACAAGTTACCGAACAAGTTAAAGTTTTACTTGATGTAATTACCAATGAACCGAAGTCAGCTAACGAATTGATGTCTTTGGTTGGACTCAAACACCAATTAACATTTAGAGAAAATTATTTGAAACCGGCAATTAAACTTGGATTTGTAGCTATGACATCTCCTGACAAACCAAGAAGCAGTAAACAAAAATACTTCAAAAAATAGTTTAAATTTCAGCATGATTGGAAATGTTGATTTAAAGCATCATATTATGAATATCGCAAGCAATCATCGCAATCTGATTGCTTGCTTTTTAAATAAAAAAACAACCCATTATAAATGGATTGCTTGATTTTCTATTCTTCGTGAATTGGTCTAATTCTTTTTGCTAGATAGATGAACGGTGTGTCAAGTGCAGCTACAAGCACTTTGATCAGATAAGTGGATAACATGATGCTTAAAAATACCGGTGTGCTGACTGACCCTATGAAGGCTATGGTAACGAAAATAGCCGTATCGACTAATTGTGATACCATCGTGGAACCATTATTCCTAATCCAAAGGTATTTGGTATCCGGCAACTTCGACTTGATCTTCTGGAACAAGTTAACGTCGAGAAGCTGAGAAATGATGAAAGCAGTGAGACTTCCTAATACTACTCTTGGAAAGAATCCGAAGATTGTCTGTAAGGCATCATGGCCGAAATCTTCGGCATTCGGTTGGAACAGTAATGCCATCTGCATGATAATAAGAGTGATGACCATCACCGCAAAACCAAGATAGACGGCTTTGGTGGCTGATCTCTTTCCATAAATCTCATTCAAAGCATCAGTTCCCAAGAAGATGGTTCCGTACATGATGTTTCCTAAAGTTGCCTGCATCCAGAACAAGTCGACAATTTCGATTACTTGGATATTGGCAAGGATTGTCGACATAGCAATCCAGACAAAGATACCAAGTTTTCCGAAAAGTTTGAACATGACGATGAACAGGACAAAATTGACGAGTGCGAACAGCACCCAGATGATTTCATTTGGCATTGATGTGTTTCCTCCTAGTTTTGATAACGCAGGATGGTTGCGAACTGCGAGTCGATAACATTATATATGACCAGGTCGAAAAATACAAGAATTGTTTGCCTATAAGCTGAAAAAGTAGTAAAATATTAGTGATTTTACTATGGAGGAATTTATGAAGAGAGAAGTATTAGTTGAAGTATCCGCAAGACATGTACACTTGTCGAAGGAACATCTTGAGATATTGTTTGGTCAGGGTTATGAACTCACAATCAAGAAGATGTTGAGTCAACCTGGACAATACGCAGCCAATGAAAGAGTAACAATTGTCGGACCAAAAAGAGAACTTGCCAATGTAGCGATCTTAGGACCTGTCCGTAAAGATACCCAAGTAGAGATTTCCTTGACCGATGCCAGAAGTATCGGGATTGAAGCACCAATCAGAGAATCTGGCGATATCGCTGGATCCGCCGGATGCAAGATTATCGGTCCAATGGGACAAGTGGAGATAAATCAAGGCGTTATCATTGCCAAAAGACATGTCCATGTTACACCTGAAGACGCCGATAAATTCGGAATCAAGGATAAACAAGTAGTTTCAGTTAAAATAGATACACCAGATAGATCGACTGTATATGGTGACGTTGTCGTCAGAGTCAGACATGATTTCGCAACCGCAATGCATATCGACACCGATGAAGGTAACGGCGCAGCCGTATCCGGAATCCAATATGGGGAAATAGTCCAGTAATGGCAATCAGATTCGAACTAATCCATGAAGATGAGAACTCCGGAGCGAGATACGGGATATTGCATACGCCTCACGGCAGTTTCGAGACCCCGATCTTCATGCCGGTGGGAACTCAGGCGACTGTTAAGACACTGAGTTCTAAAGAAATAAAAGAGGTAAGCGATGGTCTTATCCTCGGAAATACCTATCATCTCTGGCTTCAACCAGGAGATGATATCGTCAAAGCCCACGGAGGAATCCGTGGATTTATGAATTGGGATGGAGCATTATTAACCGATT
>CALMFM010000114.1 GCA_937862575.1 uncultured Bacillota bacterium | reverse complement strand
AAATTGAGAGGCAGGGTCCCTATTTGAAGAATTTTTTAACAACTCAAAAATATTGATAGCTTGATAGATAGCTTGTCTTACACGAAGATCTGCAAATGGATTTTTTTCATGATACCCCGTTATATTATTTGTTTTCCTGAAATCAAAACTAAGATAGACAACAGAAGGATTATCTATCGTTCTTATAGAAAAATCACCTGAATCATTGTTCTCCAAATATCGGTGTGTTATCTCCGCGATATCGACTTGACGATTTTGTAATGCTTTTGTATTATTTTCTTCACCGCGAATAATCTTAAATGTTGCGTGTTTTATTTCAGGGCGGTCTTTTTTCCAGTAATTATCATATCGTTGTAGTTCGATATATTGATTTTTCGAATAATTGATGAGTCGATATGCTCCAGTACCGACCGGGTGTTGTCTCTGGTCCTCCTCTTGATATTGTTTTGAGACAATAAAAATATCAGTTAACAGGTTTAATAAAATTGGGCATGGTTTCGTTGTCTTTATTTCAATCGTATAAATATCAATTATTTTTACTTCCTCGATTAATTTTAAAAGCTCTTGTAATTGATTATCATCACTTTCATTTTCTCGTATTGAATCTATCGTATATTTCACATCTTCTGACGTAAACGAGTAACCATTCTGGAACGTCACATTTTCTCTTAGAAAGAATTTCCATGTATAATCATCTGGATTATTCCATGATTTCGTCAGACTGGGTTTTATCCTGAAAATCTCATCGAATTCTACAAGACTATTGTAAATATTTCTATTTACGAGGACGGTATAGATTTCATAGCTTTTTACCCAGGGATAGAACCCGATGATATCTTGTGAAATGGCGATTGAAATGCTGTCTTTTTCTCCATCTGAAGGGGTATTGGTTATACATCCCGATAATTCAAATAATAATAAAAAACATACAATTCCTATGAAACCTGTTTTCATATGATATCGCATCACTTCTTATCCTATTCTAATATAAAAGCGTATCTGGAAAACAATCCGTTCACTTATTTTTATCTATTTTAATAGATAAGAAATTTATTATCATTTGAGTAATTTCCTTAGGTGACAAATCAACGATGATTTGGAATGTTCCAAACAATTTCTTACAGTTTATATATTTTCAAAAACCTTAACCCCTTTGATAATATATGAAAACGAAAAGATTGAATTGTGCGAGTTGTGGAAAAACCTTCGGTCAGAAGGAGATGATGGTCAGTTACGATTTCGAGCGGTACTATTGTTTCCGGTGTGATGATGAACGATGAAAGACATCATCTTCACGTTCGCATCTTTTTCTTATAAGAAATTACATCACATGAAATCATCTAGTCTCTCAGAAAATGATACTGAATAGATAATTGGACAAGTCGATTATTTCGTTTTATTCATTTTCGTTTTGTACAAGAAAAAGAAAAAAAAGTATCTTATAGTTTTTTTTCGCTTTTTCCTTAAAGATAAGATTCTAAGGAAAAAATATTCGGTATACCACATCTGGTATGACTCTATAGTAATCATCCTATAAATAAAAAAGAGAAGAATGCTTACGTGATGGTATATGAATGATGTGAACCAAAAAGAAAAACTCGGTATCAGACTAATTCTGAAATCACTCATTACCATGCTTGTTTTCGTCCTCATCACCTTTCTTGCTGCAGGACGACTCGACTACTGGCAAGGATGGATGTTCAATGGATTAAACTTCTTCTTTATCTTTCTTACATACTATGTTCTCCGAGACCGAAAAGACTTAATCAAAGAACGTTTGAAACCAGGGAAAGGAATGAAACATTGGGATAAAATTTACTATGTGGTCTCCACCCCTCTGTTCTTCTTCATGTTAATCCTTTCCATACTCGACGCAACACGATTCTCATGGGAACCACGGATCCCTTTCATCGCCATGCTAAGTGGAATCATCCTCTATATCATTGGACAATCAATTGTTCTTTGGGCAAAGAGAGCCAATGAGTTTTTTTCATCTGTCGTACGCATACAAACAGAGCGAAAACAAGAAGTCTGCACCACTGGGCTGTATCGGTTCGTTCGACACCCGGGGTATCTTGGGGGGCTTATCTTTGCCATTGGAACACCCTTGATGCTTGGCTCGTTCTGGGGCTTACTACCAGCGATTGTGAACATTCTTTTAATGTGTGGAAGAACATACTTAGAGGATACTACATTAAAAAATGAACTCCCTGATTATAGAGAGTATTCAAAAAAGGTACCATATAAACTCATCCCCTTCATCTGGTAGAAGAATAATGGTGCGGCATTTTTTCGATTTGAAAATATTCTATCGGAAAGGGAATACGAATTTACCAGGAAATTCATGGTGATTCATTGGCGCAGGGAAAAAGATTTGAACCATTAACAATAGTGCTTCATGGGGGATCTTATCTTGAGGCTTATACGCCCCTGTGTTCGATTTATCAGAAGAAAAAAATTTTTTATATATTTTTGTACAGAAGTATCATAAATTGATGAGCCGCCGAAGGGATTACGGCGTATAGGGTAAAAGCCCCCCAAGCAAAAAACAGCAAAAAATGGTTATTTTTTCGCTTCAGCTTTTAGTATTTAAAATTAACTCTCGTTTTGTTTTTGCCTATTGAATCATTAGTTACTAAGCATATTTTTTTTATTACAGGTGACGTGATCTAAAACTAAAATTTCAATCTCATATTTATTACATTATTGAGATCTAATAATTATAAAAAATCTTGTTTAAAATATATGTTAATAATTTAATGCTGTTACCTATTTTTAGACATAGGAAGTCAACCGTTCACGAATTGAATGTTAAGAAGGTAAATCGTTAAAAAATTGTTTCATGTTCTTTCTGTATTCTTCAAAAGCAATTCGACCTTTTTTAGTAAGAACGAGCAAGGTATGGGGTTTTTTTCCTACAAATTCTTTTACAATTTTTATATATCCTGCAGTTTCGAGTTTGCTCATATGAGCGGAGAGATTACCAAAGGTGAGACCAGTTTGTCGCATCATGAATAGAAAATCCGTGCTTTCCACGACGTATAAGTGGGCCATAATAGTGAGTCTTGCTGGTTCATGGATTACCTTATCTACAGTTGCTAGTATTTGTGAGTCATCAAGCGTTTTTCCATCTTTATTGCTCATTGAAAATCTCCCCGTCTGGAAGTGGATATTTTCGGATGAAGTTCAATACTTTTATTATTCCTATTAGAAGGAAGAGTATACCCACGATAGCAGACGATATTAAGAGATCTATCGAAATAATTTGACCTATAACGAAACTGATTAAGATTGTTGCTCCGTAGAAATAAAACCGTTTGATCCCTGAAATAAGAGCAGTAAGGAGTGTTAAGATACATGCGATTCCCCCTATAATGAAACTTGGATAGGTGGTGAGATTTTCCGTAATCCATAGTGGAATGCTATTTCTATAGAGAAATAAACCGAGGAAAAAAAGTAAGAAAATGTTGCCGATGAGTATGAGGAGAATGAATAATGTTTTATGCTGACCTTTTTGCCCGAATTTCACGAGCCCTATCCGGGGGGCGGTGATTTTTTGTTTTACATATGTATAAAGTGGTACAGCAAGAATAACAAATGCACCACCAAGCCATATCATTTCATTTAAAAAACACAGAATTGCGAAAAGTATTCCACTTCCTATAAGAAGATCAATGAGTCCGTCTTGATGGTAAAACGTATATGTGTTTTTTTCAATTTTTTTAAGGTTTATTTTTTCTGTCATATTTATCATCATTAGATATGTATTTCATTTGTGCTATATAATACTTTGCATTACAAAGTTATTTGTAAATAAACTATATTTATAAACTTGTTATCAGAATGACCAAAAAACAATAATTTCCTAGAAATAAAGTCCCCTCGTGATTTTATATTTCTGAGTGCGTTTAAAAGGATAAAAAATGGTGTGATGAGCCGCCGAAGGGATTACCTCAAAAGATACAAATCCCTTCCCAAAAAACAGTGGAAAAACGTGTTATATCTCGCTTTAATCATTTTCAAGCAATTAAGATAGTGATGATTATTTGAAAAGATTGGGAGAGTTGAACAAGTATTTATTAGTAAAAATTGAAGTTTTCTCCAATTGCAAAGAGGCTTTCGGCTTATATCCGGTACAACTCTCATCGATTGTTCTGCGTGTGGAACTTGTATAGAATTTGTTTCTTTGAGGTGTTTAAAATTGGAGGGATGGGAAGGGATGGAGGGGGTGAGGAGAGTTTTTTCGGAGAGGAGAATTATGTTCTATGGGATTATATTCTAAAAGAGCATCCTTCATCCCTTGGTTTTTATGTGAGTATCTAAGATTGTTGACTTGAATTGTGTCCAAGCTCCCCAACAATCGACAGTATACGTATTGCATAACGGTATTTAAATGTATGCATTATTTATTAATAATGTGTAAAAATGATTCATTATAACTCATTGTTATTCATTATTATTTAGAAATATTTAAAAATAAATAGAGAATATGCCTGAAACGATACCCATGGTGAAACGAACTACAATAAGTCTCACGGAAGGGGAAATCAGACAACTCAAGGAATTAGCCAAAGAGGAACATCGACCCATCAGTCGGCAG
>CALMFM010000113.1 GCA_937862575.1 uncultured Bacillota bacterium | reverse complement strand
TTGTATCAGTATATAGGTCATCTAAATAATGACAAACATCCAATCCTATTCCAATATAGTCGATTCCAATCAATTTGATTGCATAATCGATGTGTTTTGCCAGATAGGCTACATTCTTGTTCTCTTGTTCCTTGGAAATGAAATTGGCTACTGCCGTAAACCCTATTACTCCATTGTTTTTCTTGATAGCCAATAGTTGCTCGTCAGTCAAATTTCTTGGCGAATCACACAGTGCTTTGCAGTTGGCATGTGAAACAATCAAAGGATGTTTTACAATCTTCAGTATTTCAAAAAAGGTATTTTCATTGGCGTGTGCCAAATCGATGATTATTCCTAATTTCTCTAATTGCATTATCAATTCTTTCCCAGCCTCGGTTAGAGTGGGACTAGGCACTCTTACTCCGCCTCCGAACTGGTTTTCTTCGTTCCAGGTTATTCCTGCGTGTCTCAATCCAATATTATAGAGTTTTGCAAGATGTTCAGAATCTCTAAGAAACTTTAAGCCTTCAACTCCGATAATCACGCCAATCTTTCCAAGCGACTTCGCTTGGATGAGATCAGAGCTATTCAAACAAACCTGTAATATATCTTTGTTTAAATCCAGTTCTCTTCTAGAAACTTCGAATATTTCATCGAATTTCTCGGTATTATCTAATCCCGGGTCACTGAAATTGACGAATATCGAACCAAATATCTGACCTTCTTGATATTTCTTTAGATGAACTCTTCTAAAAGAATCCAAAGTTCCATTTTTCTTATATTCCTGGTACATATTCGTGAGAATATCACCGTGTGCATCAAATATCATTGCTTATCACCATCAAAGAATGAAGCCAACATTCTTTCCAGTGAAACTGCCCAGAAATTCCATTCGTGATTGCCTGTGAATTCTTCATATTGATATTTGACTCCCGATTTGGATAAACTATCATGGAATCTTCTACTTTCATTTAATAGAATATCTTCACTTCCACAGGAAATATAGATATTTGGCATTATGCCTTTACATTTATCTTTAAGTAAATTATGCAAATCGCCTTCATCGATTCTCTCATAATCATTACCAAAAATCAATTTGAAATCAGCTCTGGCTTTTTGATGATTAGGATCAGTTAAATTATTTTTGATTTCATTGATATAATCATTGATTCGATAGATTGCGGAAAATGAGCCGATGAATCCGATGGTTTCGGGATGCGTCAACCCCGCCAACATGGCCCCATGTCCTCCCATTGATAATCCAGCGATTATGAGATGGTCTCTGCCTTCATTGACGTTGAATGTATTATATATTATTTTTGGCAATTCTTCGGATATGTAGGTTAGATACTCTGGACCGTCTTGCATGTTGTGATAGAAAGATCTGCCTCCACTAGGCATGAATACCGCAATATTGTATTTTTCCACCAATGCTTCAAGTTTGGTTCTTCTTGTCCAAGATGAAGCATCTCCGGTAATTCCATGTAAAAGAATAAGGACATCTGGCTTTCCTTGTTTTCTTTTACTAGGTTCATCCTGAGGCAGGTAAGCATATAGATCAGTATACATTCCCAGCGCTTCCGAATAGATATTGGCTTGATATATTCCCATATTTGATAACCTCTTTCCAATCATTATATGGATAAGAGATGCTATACCGATTTCCCGGATAATGCATCTCTTTTAGTTTAAGTATTTAGTTTAGAATGTCAAATGATTACCCGTCATATTCAGTAAAGAAGCGGCTTCCTCATCGACCATGACCGTCACATGCGGATGCAACTGCAGTACTGAAGCAGGCACGTCGTCGGATACGTCTCCGTAAGCCATCTTATATATGGCTTCGGCTTTGTTTTTCCCCGATGCAACAAGTAGAATCTGTTTAGAAAACATGATATTCTTGATTCCCATGGTTATTGCATATTTCGGTACTTCATCAATCGACTTGAAGAATCTGGAGTTATCCAATCTCGTCTGTTCGTCAAGTTTGACTATGAAAGTCATGTTACCCATTCTGCTTCCCGGTTCATTGAATCCGATATGTCCGTTTTGACCGATTCCCAGGATTTGGAGATCTCTTTGGTTACCAAACATCTTGGCATTGTATTCTGTCGCCAAACGCTCCATATTTTCCGGATCATTTGACGGAATATTGATATTTTTAGGTAAGATGTCGATATGGTCAAACAAGTATCTGTGCATGAAAGAATAATAGCTCTCAGGATGACTTCTCGGCAATCCGACATATTCGTCAAGATTGAATGTCTTGACTTCCTTAAAAGATATGATGTAGTCATCATAGGCTTTTATCAAGTATTTATATAGTCCTATCGGAGTTGTGCCGGTGGCCAAACCCAAGATCAGATTCGGTTTTTTGATTATCTCACGGATGACGAAAGCCGCGGCGGCTTTCGACATGTCCTCATAATCTTTATATTTGTAAATATCCATTTTTTTACTCCAATTATAGATTTTTCAGGCTCTCCCTGATATTACCGTAATATTTATCCAGTATTGATTCAATTTCCGTTTTATCTTCGATTCCCGATAGAATGGCGAAGATGGCGTACTTAACGGAATTGAACTTCTCCAGATACTTTTCCGCTGTGGAATTGTTCACGCCGGTTACTTCTTTTACGATGGTTCTGGCTCTGGAAATAAGTTTGTTGTTGTGCATGGCTACGTCAATCATCAGGTTCTCATATACTTTGCCAAGCTTGATCATCGAAGCTGTGGTGATCATATTGAGAATCAGTTTTTGGGCGGTTCCCGATTTCATTCTGGTAGAACCGGTCAATGGTTCGGCCCCGGTTATCGCTTCGATCGGATACTGGGCTATTTTCGCTATTTCCGAATCATGGCTGGTAGTGATGCAAGCCGTCTTTGCGCCGATGCTGTTGGCGTATTCCAATCCGCCGATTGCATAAGGCGTTACTCCGCTGGCTGCGATACCGACAACGACATCCTTTTCATTGAGCGAGTGCTCTTTCAAGGCGCGAACGGCTTCTTCCTTGTAATCTTCCGCCCCCTCTATCGCAAAACGAAGAGCGTCGTCGCCACCGGCGATGATGCCGATAACAAGAGATTCCTCCACACCGAAAGTAGGTGGTACTTCACTCGCGTCTAGTACCCCTAGTCTTCCACTGGTTCCGGCACCGATATAGAACAATCTACCGCCGTTTCTGAATGCGTAAGTTGTGACGTCAACGACTTTGGCTATCTGTTCGATGGCGGCTTCGACCGCCAAAGGAACCTGTTTATCCTCATCATTGATCATTTTCAACATTTCACATGTGGAAACGATATCGATGTTCTTGGTGTTCTCGTTTCTTCTCTCTGTGGTTATTTTACTTATATCAACCATGGTTTCACCTCTCGTTAAGATGTTTCTTTGCCATATAATAGGCTCCGTAAACCGGATCCAACAAAGAATCATCCATCTTATATCTGATTTCTGCTTTTCGCAGTTCACTGACAAAGGTTTCTTTTACATAAGGAGCGTTAAGTAAGAATCCGCCTTTCAAACCAATCATTACCTCCGGTTTCCCCGGTAAAGTATTATAGGCTTTGATAGCTTGATCAGCTAAGAGTCTTCCCTCTTGTTTGAATAGTTCAATCGCTTCGATATCGCCTTCTAATGCATGAGTGGCGATAAACTCCGACAATCTGGCAATTTCGCTTTTTGGATGGTTATAAACAAAATTCTTGATTTCGGAATAATTCTTGGCTTCAATCTTGGCCAATATGTCATTTGAAAGTTTGGTTCCCGGTAAAGACTTTTCATATTGGTCAATGATATTCTTCAATGCGGTGATGGCCAAATGATAGCCTGAACCTTCATCACCTAAAAGATGTCCATATCCACCAATGAAACGGATTTTTCCTTGATGTTCGACCATCACGACACTTCCGGTGCCGCCTAAAGCCATTATCACATCCAGGTCACTATCTTTCTTGACAGAATACAGCGCTATTTCCGCGTCAGTGACGATTTCTGTTCTAGTTGTATACATTCCTTGGATTCTGTCGAGCAATTCAATCTTGTGCGGATAATTGGTGTATCCGGCTATCCCAATCTGAATCATTTCCAAATCGGCGATATCGACACCACTGGTTAGAGTCTCCAATACTTCAAATAGATTCTCGACTGTCTGTTCCGGATCGACACTGAAGTTGCCAACACCGGAAAGCACTTTTCTTACTACATTACCGTCGGTGTCGAACAAGATACCCAGCGTCTTGGTTCCGCCGCCGTCGACTCCGATTATGTATTTCATAATCTTACCGGTGCCATTCCATTCGGAATGACTTCTCTTTTCAAATACCCAATCAATGCCTTAACCGCATTAGGAGTATATTCATACATCAGGACCAAGTTCCTGATTTCCGGAACGAACAAACTGTCATAAGGATTTCGCATGGCAATCACGTGAAGATCAGTGATTGCATTTAGTTTTCTGATCAATTCCAATTGGTTTTGGAAGATGTTTGCATTATAAGAACAATAGACCACTTGTTCATATTCCTTGGATTTTTCAACAACCTTGTCAATTTCATTTTGGTCAAGTTTAACTGAAACCAAACAGGTGTCGATTTCCGGTAGTTCTCGCTTCACAGTGTTGATGATGCTGAAACGTCCGTCATCTTCATCTGCCACAGTAGTGGAAACTGGTGCCGAGGCAACCAATAGAGTCTTTTTGTTTAAGTTTACAGGAACACCTTTTACATAAGTCATTGCTTCTTTGACTATCTCATAGGCAAAGTCTTTTGACTCTTGATTTTCGACAATATGTTTTACATCTTGGTAGGATTCTTCAAAATCCAATTTGATATATTTTTCTTTGAATTTTAATATTCTCCGAACTTTCTCATCTATCTGAAGCATCGAGATATCGCGGTTTTCCACCGCTTCGGCTATCATCTTGATTGTCTCTTCCTGAATGTTTCTGGTATGTTATACCATGAC
>CALMFM010000112.1 GCA_937862575.1 uncultured Bacillota bacterium | reverse complement strand
GCCCCAGATTCTGGGGAAATTTTTATTTTTGGGCAAGCTCGCATCGGTTATCTTTCTCAAGACATCTTAACATCGATGGATAATACCATGATAGATGAATGTCTAAGTGTGTTTGCGAATCTTATCGATTTGGAAAAACAATTGACAGACGTAACTGAGCTGTTAAAGACAGATCATTCTGAAACAATTTTACGTCGTTATTCCCATATCGAGAATGAATTCCAAATCAAAGGCGGATACGAATACCATACGACCATTGATACGCTCCTAACCAGATTTGGGTTTACTAAAAACGATTATGATCGAAATATAGGAACATTTTCAGGGGGAGAAAAAACAAGAATAGCTTTTGCGAAACTTTTGATGACAAAACCGGACCTGTTATTGTTAGATGAACCAACCAACCATATGGATATCGATATCATCGAATGGTTGGAAGAATACTTAAAAAGATATGAAGGAGCTGTTCTGGTTATTACTCATGACAAGTACTTCATCAATAAAGTAACCAATAAAATCTATGAGATAGATCAAGAACATTTAGAACTCTATCATGGTAGTTATGAGCAATACGAAGAAGAAAAAGTCAAAAGATATGAGCTCTTAATGGGACAATACACAAGACAAAAGAAAGAAATCGCCCATCTTCAAAGTTTCGTCGATCGTTTTCGATATAACGCAAAAAGAGCTTCAATCGCTCAGGACCGAATTAAAAAAATCAATCGAATCGTCAAGATTGACAAACCGACATTATCTCAAAGTCATGTCAAAATCGGCTTTAAAACCAAACGGCCGACCGATGTCCACATACTCGAAGTTGAGAAGCTTACCATCGGCTATGATTTCCCTTTGCTTGAGAACATCAATTTCAAGATGAGAGGTTTTGAAAAGGTTGGTATTATCGGAGCCAATGGCACCGGCAAGACAACCCTGATAAGAACATTGATGGGACAACTTAATCCCCTTAAAGGCAAATATAATTTCTATCGTCAGATGAAAATAGGTTATTTCGATCAAAATCAAAATACGCTTGATGAGAGTCTGACAGTACTTCAAACGATACACAATCGGTATCCTTTCAAAACCTTGCATGAAGTTAGAAACGATATTGCTAGAGTTCTATTCACCGGAGAGGACGCTTATAAGTCAGTTAGTATTTTATCCGGAGGGGAAAAGGTAAGATTATCAATCTTGCTACTGATGCTGGAAGAACCGGAATTGTTGATTCTGGATGAACCTACAAATCATCTGGATATCGATACAAAAGGTATTGTTGAAGATGTCTTTGAAGCTTATGACGGACCAATTATCTTTATTTCACATGACCGTTACTTCATTAATAAAGTCGCCACAAAAATACTCTCAATCAGAGAAGGCGCATTGGCAGTTCATGAAGGTAACTATACAGAGTATATCGAACATCTGAAGACCATCATGGAACCAAGAAAAAATAATCCGAAATTACAAACAAGCAAATTCGAAAATAAAGAAAAACAAATCAGTAAGTTGGTTAGACAAATCGATGATCTCGATATCAAACTGGACTTGTTGAAACAACAATTATATCTGGAAGATGTTTATATGGAAAAAGGCAAATTCGATGAGAAAACCTTAGAAATCAAAGAAACTGAAGCTTTGATTGAAAAACTCTATGGCGAAATCGAGACCTTATCCGATTAAATTCTCACAAAAGCATGGTTTTGTGCTAAAATATTATCTGACAGATGATTAGGAGGAGATATTATGCTAAGCATATTGAAAACAAGAATAAAAGAAGAGTTGGAACCACGTTTAAACGTTAGATTCCAGGCTCAAGTCCAACTGATTGTAGAGGAACCAAAGAAAGCCGAGTTAGGTGATCTTTCTGTTCCCATCTTTTCGATTGTCAAAGAACTTAGAAAACCTCTTCCTGTAATCATCGATGCAGTAAAAGAAGAATTAGCAAAGATTCCTGCTAGCGAATATTTTGCCAGCATCGACAGTGTTTCTGGATTCATCAATATCACACTTGATAAAGTGATGGTTGCCAAGATGGTCATCGAGGAGTTTGGAACTGGCGCGAATTATGGTCAAACTCATATCGGCGACGGAAAGACTGTGTGCATCGATTATTCATCACCGAACATTGCCAAGCCTTTTTCAGTTGGACATTTACGTTCGACCATCATTGGTCATTCTTTAGGCAATATTA
Organism: uncultured Bacillota bacterium; assembly: GCA_937862575.1. Taxonomy (GTDB): domain Bacteria; phylum Bacillota_I; class Bacilli_A; order Izemoplasmatales; family Hujiaoplasmataceae; genus 4572-104. The sequence goes on along the minus strand of CALMFM010000112.1, from coordinate 3,798 downwards.
TGGAAAAATGCGGATACAAAGTAGTCCGTATCAACCACCTAGGTGATTTTGGAACGCAATTCGGCAAGACCATCTATGCTTATCTTAATTGGGGAAACAAAGCTTTAGTTGAAGCCAATCCAGTCGAGGAATTGGTTAAATTATATGTGGAATTCAACGAGAAAGCCAAAGATGATCCATCATTGGAAGATGAAGCCAGAAGAATCTTCAAGGAACTCGAAGAAGGAAACGAAAAATATGTAAATCTCTGGAATTACATTCGTGAAGAGTCATTAAAGGACTATATGAAAGTATATAAGCTACTTGACGTATCTTTTGATTCATATAACGGAGAGGCTTTTTACAATGATAAAATGCAAGCAGTAGTTGATGAACTACAAGCCAAGCACTTGCTTAAGAAAGACCAAGGTGCGATGATTGTCGACCTCGGTGAAAACTTACCACCGGCATTGATTCAAAAATCAGACGGATCGACTTTATATATCACCAGGGATTTAGCGGCGTTATTTTATCGCAAAAATACCTATGATTTCGATGAAGCGCTTTACGTTGTCGGAAATGAGCAGAAGCTCCATTTCACTCAACTGCAAAAAGTAGTCGAACTAATGGGATATGATTTTGCTAAAGATATTCATCACATCAATTTCGGACTAGTTCTCCAGGATGGAAAGAAGATGTCGACAAGAAAAGGCAAAATCGTTAAACTCGAAGACGTGCTTGAAGAAGCTTGCAAACTCAGTCTTGACTATATTAACGAGAAGAACCCGGAATTACAAGATAAGGACGCTACAGCCGAAAAAATTGGCGTTAGCGCCGTGATTTTCAATGACCTGAAGAATTATCGTACCAACGACTTCGAATTCAATCTCGAGGAAATGGTTAATTTTGTCGGCCAAACCGGACCTTATCTCCAATATACTTCGGTTCGCATCAAATCAATACTTGATTCGGTCGAGCCGGTTGAAGTACCTCTGGACTATAATCTGTTCAGAGAAGATCATTATTTTGAAATTATCAAAAATATCAGTCTCTATGAAGACACAATTATAAAAGCAAAACAGGAGTATGCTCCTTCAGTGATTGCCAAGTATCTGCTTAACCTGGCAAGCCTCTTCAACAGCTTCTATGCTAAGGAGAGAGTGAACGTGGAGAATCCTGTCGAGCGAGAAACCAAAATCCGTCTGTTGCGCATGACACGTGAAGTGCTGAACGACGGAATGAGATTGCTTGGAATGCAGGTAATCTTAAAGATGTAGCAAAATCCATATCACGGAGGGGGTGAATCGATATGGAAAACAAAGACCAAAAGGAAAAGCAGCCAAAGAAAAACCTGTTTAAAATCATCGGAGCGATGTTTAAATGGATGGGTTGGTATTGGCCATACATGATTGTGGCTGTGGCATTGCTTTATCTTATAACTTGGGCTAGAACCCTGATTCCATTATTCGGACAACATATCATCGATGTTATCCTGCAAGGAGATGGGGAATCGAAATTGCCTGAGATTTTTCAAACCTGGCTAGTAGCTGACACACAGACGAAAGCTTTGTTGATAGCGGCCGGAATGATACTGATTATGGCATTGTTCAGAGCAGTATTGATTTATTTTAGAAGATGGATATCCGGATATTACGGCGAATCCATCGCTTATAACCTAAGAAACAAATTATACAAAAAACTGCAGAATGCAGATTATTATTTTCATACACATTCGGAAACAGGCGACCTGATACAAAGATGTACAACCGACGTTGAAGCATACAAACGCTTCATCTCGGATCGGATAATTGAAGTTTTCAGATTGTTCTTTTTGGTGGGATTGTCAATTTATCAAATGGCTAAACTAAATGTCGATATGACTTGGATAAGCCTTATGATTACTCCGGTAATCCTTACTATAGCTATATTCTATTTCAACAAGATAGAAAAAGAATTCGCCATTATCGAAAACAATGAAGCAAAGATGACAACCCACGTTCAGGAAAATGTTTCAGGATCAAGAGTTGTCAAAGCATTTGCCAATGAAGGATATGAAGTTAAAAAGTTTGAGGGACTTAACCGCACTTTCACAGATTCAGATTACAAATTGATTCGCAAGATGTCTTTGTTCTGGTCACTGACGGACTTTCTATGTTTCATGCAATTCATGCTTATCGCAGTGTTTGGAATAGTATATGCATCCCGTGGCGAATTATCGCTAGGTATGTATACCGCATTTCTAGCGTATTCAGGAAACATTATCTGGCCGATGCGACAACTTGGTCGTCTGGTCGGAGACTTCTCGAAATCTACTGTAGCCGTTTGGAGACTTCAAAAAATCGTCAATAATAAGGACGAGTATAATCCGGATGAACCAAACACTACACCAGATATCTTAGGACAGGTTTCTTTCAAACATGTTTCCTTCAAATTCAAAGAATCTTTGGAAGATCAGATTGTAGACATCAACCTAGAAGTTGAGAAAGGCCAGACTATAGCCATCATCGGTAAAACCGGAAGTGGCAAGTCAACTTTGATGAACTTATTGGTGAGGATGCTCGATTATCAAAAAGGAGAGATATTGATTGACGGAACACCGATAACCGATATCGAGAAACATTACCTGCGTCACAATGTGGGTATAATCCTGCAAGAACCGTTCCTCTTCTCAAAAACAGTTGCCGAGAACATCGGTATCGCAGATAGAAACATCGAGGAACAAAGAATTGAATCAGTGGCGAAAACCGCCGCTGTTCATCAAGACATAATCAATTTTGAAAACGGATATAAGACGCTTGTCGGTGAGAGAGGCGTCACTTTATCGGGCGGACAGAAACAGCGTGTGGCAATCGCCAGAATGCTTTTGAAACCGAAACCGATACTTATCTTCGACGACAGTCTGAGTGCGGTCGATACCGAGACTGATATCCAGATCCGAAGAGCACTTCAAAAGGAATGGAAAGAATCGACCGTTTTCATCATCACGCATCGCGTGACGACTGCTCAAGAAGCTGACAAGATTATCGTCCTTGAGGACGGAAAAATCAAGGAGACCGGAACCCATCAGGAACTGATCAAAATCGAAGGTCTCTACAAGAACATCTGGGAGATCCAATCCAGGATCGACCTGCAATTGGAAGGCGGTGAATAATATGAGTGATTACTTACAAGATGAAGAAGAATTCACGTCGCAGAAGATTGATTGGGTAGTTTGGAAAAAGATATTCTCGTTTATGAAGCCATTGACTAAATACGCCATATTGGCGGTATCTTGCATGGCGGTATTGGCAATGACCGATGTCATTTATCCTTATATTGCGAAATTTGCGATTGACGATATCATATCACCAAACATTGCGAACGGAGTAGCCGACTTATCCAAACTGAAATATTTTATAATTCTTTATATTGGATTTATGATTGTGCAGGCAACAATGGTATACCTGTTCATCATATTTGCCGGCAAGATTCAAACCGAACTGGCATACAACATCAGAGAAGATGCTTTCTATCATCTCCAGGAACTTCCATTCTCCTATTACGACCGAACAAAAGTAGGTTGGATCATGGCGAGAATGACCTCGGATTCAAGAAATCTGAGCGAACTATTATCTTGGGGATTGATTGATATCACGTGGGGTATTTTCCTGATGGTGATGCTAATTACATTCATGTTCATAATCAACCCTGTATTGGCACTGGTTACTATGGCGGTGTTGCCGATAATGACTGTGCTGTCTATGTTTTTTAGGAAATTCATCCTTAAGGCTTACCGGTTAATTCGTAAAGTTAATTCAAAAATCACCGGTTCCTATAACG
>CALMFM010000111.1 GCA_937862575.1 uncultured Bacillota bacterium | reverse complement strand
CCGATATCCGCCATAATGAATATCTCTTCCAATTCCATGAAAAGATCGTCATCGATTTCCTTGGAATTTTGAAGAATATCTTTGAGTGACGAAAGTGATCCTTTTCGGGTCTTCATCATCCCGATTTTATACTTCTCAGCTTTTATTTTTCTTTCTTTGCTTTGAAAGAATTTTGCAAATAATCCCATGGAATCACCTCCTCGAATTCATAATGTATTATATCATAAATAATGTGAATATAAAATAAAATTCGCTTCTAGGGAAAGAAGCGAATTCAGGAAGGGTAAGTGTTATATTAACACTTTCAGGGAAATGCAACTTTACGTTGCACACATATAATAACATATGTCCAGAAAAGTGTCAAATGATGTTTTTGTGAAACCTATTTTTTATATCCGCAGTGAATATCAATACATCTTGTGACCTTATTTTCGTCCTCTACTAAGATATTTCCACAGACAGGACAATTTTCATCCAATACTTTCAATGGTGAAATATACTTGCACTTAGGGAATGTAGACGCGGCTAAAAATTTCTTACCTTTGTTTTTGCCTTTGGAGGCGGTTCTAACTACCAGTGTTGCGCCTTCACAATCAGGACAAGGGACTTTTGTATCGAATGTTTCAGATTTCTTTACATTCTCATTTGGCTTGATGTATTTACACTTAGGGAAGTTTGAACAGGCTTCGAATTTGCCGTATTTACCATTTCTGGTTACCATCGGTGATCCACACACAGGACAATGCTCACCTGTTGGTTCCGGTTTGACTCTTGACATGTTTTTCTCCGCGTTTATCACCAGTGGCATGAAAAATTGATAGAATTCGTCAAGAGATTGGTTTCTGTCAGCTTTTCCAACGGCTATCTCATCCAACACTACTTCCATTTCTTTTGAATAATGAGCTCCTATGAACTCATGAAAGTATTTGTCAAGTTTCTTGATTGTTAAGTTGCCTTGTTCTGTCGGTTCGAATTTTTTCTCTTTCAATTCCACATACTTGCGATTTTTGATAGTTTGAATAGTTGTTGCATATGTAGAAGGTCTACCAATACCCAAGTCTTCCATCTTTTTAATCAAAGACGCTTCAGTATATCTTGCAGGTGGTTGTGTGAACATCTGTTTAAATGTTACACCGTCAGATTTCATGGATTCTCCTTGCTTAAATGATGATAAATCTGTTTCAGGCTCTTCCTCATCGGTGTCAAATTGTAAATATACTTTCATATATCCATCAAATAATTGTTTAGTACTGCTTACACGGAACTTTGCATTTTTATTCTCAAGAATAATTGCGGTCGTTTCTGTTTTTCTTGGCTTCATTAGAGAAGCTAATGCTCTTGCATAAATCATTTGATAGAGTTTGTATTCTTGAGGTGAAAGGAATTGTTTTATAGATTTAGGAGTTCTAAAAATGCTTGTAGGTCTAATGGCCTCATGCGCATCTTGAGCGTTTTCCTTGTTAACATTCCTTCTCATATTCCCATAATATTCGTGTCCATATTCTTTTATAATAAATGATCTAGTTTCAGAAACAAAGGCTTCGGATAACCTGATTGAATCTGTTCTCATATAGGTTATTAGCCCGACCGTTTCGTTTCCAATATCCTTACCTTCATAAAGAGTTTGAGCAATCTTCATAGTTTTTGTTGGGGTGAACCCGAACTTGTTCGACGCCATCTGTTGCAGCGTCGAAGTAATGAAAGCGGGTCTAGGATTATTTGAATATGGTTTGACTTCAATATTGGCTACTTTGAATTCACTGCTTAATGACTCGATGAATCGTTCGGTCTCAGACTGCGAAGTCAAGCTAGGATCCGCTTCTCCGATTTTCACCAATTTAGCTTTTATTTCTCCGAATTGTGCGAAGACATCATAATATTCTTCGATATTGAACTCGTTGATTTCATTTTCTCTGTCAACAATAAGCTTCAATGCGGCGGATTGAACACGACCCGCTGATTTCGATTTAATTTTTGATTGTAATAATTTTGATAACTTGAATCCGATGATTCTATCGAGAATCCTTCTGGTTTCTTGAGAGTTTACCAAGTCCCGATTGATTTCTCCAGGACGCAGGAAAGCTTCCAAAATGGCACTTCTGGTGATTTCATTGAAATACACGCGGTAAACCGGTTGCCCTTTAATATTCAAAGTTTCGCTTAAATGCCACGAAATTGCTTCGCCTTCGCGGTCTGGGTCGGTTGCCAGATATACTTCCTCAGCGGTCTTCAAAGCTTGATTAAGTTTATGTATGACCTGTTTTTTATCTGCCAGCACTTCATAAGTCGGTTTGAAATTGTGTTCAACATCGACTCCTAACCCGCCAGCTCCAACGACTGCCAGGTCTCTGATGTGTCCAACTGATGACAGGACATTATATTCTTTTCCGAGATATTGACCGATAGTTTTTGATTTGGCCGGTGACTCGACTATAACTAGTTTCTTGCTCATATGTTCCCTCATTTCACTATAATAATATATATCTTTTAAGCCAAATGTCAACCCTTTTCGATTGAGAAAAATATGAAGTTTTTTCTAATAATATATATAATATTATTATGATAATAAAAAAAATCCGACTAATCGGATTCTTCTAGTTTATCTTGAAAACCTACTATCACAAAAGTCATTCGGTCTTTCTCCTGCATGTCTTTCAATGTATATATCAATGCATTAGGAAAGTGATGTTTAGCTATTGATCTGAGTTCTTCGGCTTTATCATATCCATGTTCAAAAGCTATAATTGCTTTATCTTTTAATATTATATGAGCTTTAAATAAGATTTCTCGATAGAAACGAAGTCCGTCTTCTCCTCCAAACAAAGCCACATGCGGTTCATTGTCGTAGATTATTGAATCCACAATTTCTGATTCGGGGATGTAAGGCGGATTGGATACAATGATATCAAACTTTCTGCCATTTAAAGGTTCTAGCATGTCTCCAGTCAGAAACTCGATATCTGCTTCTAGATTTCTGGCATTAAGTTCTGCGGTTTTCAATGCGTCAGAGCTTATATCTGTAGCTACCGCGACAATGTTCTCAGGCTCTTCTTTTTTTATAGTAATTGCCAAGCATCCTGAACCGGTTCCGATGTCGACAAGATCTATCTTTTTACCTGCAAAGTACTCATCATAGAGCATTAGAACATTGGCAACCAATTCCTCTGTTTCAAAACGGGGAATCAATACATCTTCGTTGACTATGAATTTATACCCATAGAAATAGACATATCCGATAAGATGCTGAACGGGTATATTTTTCTGTGTATGTGCCAATACCGCCTCTATAAACGCTTCATAATCGGAACTAGGCATCGTATTTTCATATTTTAAATATAGTTCATTTGGTTCTAGACGAGAAAAGTGCAACAAAAGCAATTTTGCCGCACTAGATTCTTTTCCTGATTTCCTAATTATCTTATTTGCCTCATCCAAGGCTTTTCGATAGGTTATTGTCACTGTTTTTCCATCTTCCGACGTTGTTCTTCGGTAATCAGAGCTTCAATTATTGGTTCAAGTCTGCCGTCGATAACGCGATCCAGTTGCTGGATTGTAAATCCGATACGATGGTCAGTTATCCGATTTTGCGGATAATTGTAGGTCCTGATTTTTTCAGAGCGATCTCCGACTCCGATTTTGGATTTTCTTTCTTCGCCTTCCTTATCCAATTTTTCTTGAAGCATCTTATCATATAGGCGTGCACGCAAAATCTTTAAAGCCGAAGCTTTGTTTTCGTGTTGGCTCTTTCCATCTTGACATTGAGCTACAGTATTCGTCGGAATATGAGTGACTCTAACGGCTGATCTAGTGGTGTTGACCGACTGTCCTCCTGGACCTGACGAGTTGAAAGTATCAACTCTTACGTCTTCCATGTCAAGTTCAAAATCAATTTCTTCAGCTTCCGGCAGTACCAGAACCGTTGAAGTGGATGTATGGATTCTTCCACTTGACTCAGTTTGAGGCACGCGTTGAACCCGATGTACACCTGATTCATATTTCATGAATGAATAGACTGAATCTCCGCTTATCATAAATTCTATTTGACTGAATCCGCCGGCTTCACTGGCGTCTGCATAAAGAACTTCTATTTTCCACCCTTTGGATTCTGCATATTTGTTATACATGCGGAACAAATCGCCAGCAAAAATGTTGGCTTCATCGCCACCTGCGGCTCCACGTATTTCCACAATAACATTCTTCTCGTCGTTAGGATCCTTAGGTATCAGCAATAATTCCAACTCTTCTTCGGTCACGATGATTTTATTGCTTATCTCCTCTAATTCCAATTCAGCCATCTCGCGGATCTCC
>CALMFM010000110.1 GCA_937862575.1 uncultured Bacillota bacterium | reverse complement strand
GGCTGTGGATCCGGCTTTCTATGTTGCGATTACATCAAGTGCTGAATTGATACTGGAAACAGATAATTTCCAACTTTATTATGATGAGGACATTGTGTCCTTCAAGATTTTGAACAAGTCGACAGGCTATGTATGGTCAACCGCAATTGAAGATCCTGATGCCGGAACTTATACCGGACTTTTGGGTTCTGGTGTTGGCATTGAGTATATTCTGCCGGACAAAGACATGTTTATTGAAGAGAACATCGGAATTGCCAGCACGGTTTTCACAGCTGAAACCACTTTAACAGAAGATTCAATCGAGATATCTTTGAATTTCGGCGGTTACTGTGCCACAAGGACTTGTACAAGACTCTATGACCAATACTTGGAAGGTCGTTATACCTTGGAAGAAATGATGGAGATGGGCTTTACTGAAATCAATATCGGGTTCGATCTAATTGTTACTTTGACAGATGCCGGTATTGAAGCTTATGTTCCATATGACAGTATTCAAGAAGAAAAACCGGAAGAACTGATTTTGTCAAGTATCATCCTTTTCCCTGGCTTAGGAGCCACGCGAATGGAAGATATTCCTGGATATATGGTCATACCGGACGGTTCGGGAGCGCTTATCCGATACGAAGACAACGACGGTCAATTCAAGACGCCGATGGAAGAGCGTTTCTTTGGCATAAATTACGGGTTGCAGGAGATGTCTTCATCAGTTACCAATTATCCACTGTCGATGCCGATATTCGGTGCTGTGCATGGAGTCAATCAAAACGCCTTTGTAGGCATAATTGAACAAGGCGAATATAACTCGAGACTGCTTGCCTATCCAAATGGAGCTCACAATTTGGATTATAATTTGATTTTCCCTAAATTTGATTACAAACAGGTTTACCGCCAGAGTTTCTTAAGTGATGGTTCCGGCGGAGCCATGAAATACCTTGAAACAAGTTTTTCCGATTTGCAAATAAGATACGATTTTCTGGAAGGAATCGAAGCTAACTATGTCGGTATCGCTGAAGATTACAGAACGTATCTTCAAGATACCGGTGTATTGGAAGCGCAAGACCAATCAGGTGATATAAATCTTTATACCGAATATCTGATGAGTGACAATGAAAACTCATTCTTTGGTAATATTCTGGTTAAGATGAGTACCGTCAATGATGTTGAATCCATGTATAACTATTTCCTTGGCCAAGGCATCGATAAAATGAAGGTCGGCCTTGTTGGTTGGAACAACGGTGGTGCCAGCGGATATTACCCGGCAAGAGTTGATTATGAGAATAGCCTTGGGTCCAATCGTTCTTATCAAGAACTTATCGATTACATCAATCAGGAAAATTCTGTGTTATTGGTCAACAACTATGTTTTCGCAACCAATGATTCACCAAGAATTTCCTATCGCTTGGATGTTGCGAAAGGCTCCAATCGCTTCAAAATGGAATTCACTTGTGAGCAGTGTGTTCATACGGATAACTATGTTCTTTACCCTCGAGTATCAAAGGAATTGGCTTTGGATGATTATGACAAATACGTTGACAACAATGTGCAAGTCCTTTTCAACAGTATCGCCAACACCTTGTTCTCATATTACGACGGCGGTTATTATAACCGCATCGACGCATATCAAAATTATTTGGAAGTATTGGAAATGTATGATGGCATGGCCAGTTACCTCTATCCGTTCAGTTATGCCTTCGGTTATACTGACGGGTTCTATTCGATGCCTTTGTATAATTCCCAATTGAAATACTACGACGATGTCGTTCCTTTGATGCCGATTGTGCTCAAAGGCAGTGTAGATATGTATGCTTATTTCTTGAACTATAATAGCCTCGGAAAAGAAACCATTCTGAATTTGATTGATTATGGTATCAATCCGTCATATATTTTGACTATGGAACCTTCTTCCGAACTCAAGGAAACCGATTTGCGAGAATTCTATACCACTGAATTTGATCTGTGGAAAGAATCAATCGTTTCCGATTACAATTACATAAACAATGCGTTGAAACACGTGAACGGCGAATATATTACCGATCGCGTCGTTTTGGACTATGGTATTATCAGGGTTACATATTCAAATGGAGTAGATCTTTATATCAACTATACTTCCCGCGATGCTTTGGTGGATACAATCATCATTCCGGCTATGGATTACTACGTTGGAGGTGATGAGTGATGAAGAAATTCTTTGAGAACGCACGTGAATTTTACGTTCAGAAAATCAGCAAGATCTTCGAGAAGATCGGTTACGCATTAACTCATAACTTCATCATCAGATTCACTCACAGTCATGTGGTGTTCTTTAGTCTTATCAAGATTAAAGCCACCAACAGAAGAAGAGAAGCCGCGGTAGGCATTGCCTTCATAACGCTTTGGATTGTCGGATATTTGATTTTCTCGCTTTATCCGGTATTTTATAGTCTTTATCTAAGTTTCTTCAAAGTGCGACTTGACGGCGCCAATATCCAAATGGAGTGGCAGGCTTTCAATAATTTCAAGGCTGCGTTTGTTTATGATCCATATTTTGTTGAAATATTAGTCGAATACATCATGAACATGGTCATAAATGTGCCTGTAGTCATTGTT
>CALMFM010000109.1 GCA_937862575.1 uncultured Bacillota bacterium | reverse complement strand
CCCCATGTCTCCATGTCGTATTTACACTCAACGTGGGTCGGGCCGCATCCAAGGATCGCTACTTCTTTCATTACTGTACCTCACCGTCCAACTGTTCGCTTATTTTTTCTCCTTCTGCAATGTCGTGAACTTCTTTTTGGCAGACATTGTAGGCATCGAGAACACCACGAACATACTGGATTTGCCGGTTTACCTCATCCAATTGTTCTTCCAACTGAACTTTCTCACGGAAGAGCTGATTTATCTGTGACATTGAGTTTGCTTTCAGCACTTCCAACTGCATAATTACTTTTTGTTCCACTTGACCGTCTCCTTATTTTCTTTAGGCAGTGGCAACCATTCCATAAATCTTCATGGCAGCCAGTATGGAGTTGATGGCAGTGTTGTAACCGGAGGTGCCATCAGCACCACTACAACTGGAAATAAAGGCTTGCTTCTGATGAGACAAGTCCTTTATTATTTTTGAGGAACTTGGTGTTGAAAACTTCATTCCATTCCTCCTTAGCCTACAAAATACCCGTTCCCACCAACCGCACCAGGAGTAAACGCACCACTGGCTGAAGTAGCATCTTTGCATACACAACAACCAGTTGAGAATTTAAGACCGGGGGCAGGGAACTCTACTTGTGTTAACGAATCACTCGCACATGGAATAACGACTTTTCTGGAGGAATCGGTGGCATTGGATCCAGCAGTGGCATCAAACAAATGAATGTTTGAAGCAGCTGTTCCATTTAGCGCCCAGAATGAACGCAAATAAAGTGTCCTACCGGAAGGGATGTTCTGGCCAAGAAGATTTACACCAGCCATCAAAGCGGTAGGATCACCAACTATACCAGTTCCACCAGTAGCCGCAACTGTGCCACTGAGAATACTAGAATTTGCACCTGAAATCGAATATCGCATTTGGGAACCTCCTCAAATTCCTCTTAATAGCGAGAAGGTAATTGGGCTGGGGGATTAGCCCAGCCCAAAAACAATCCGGTTAGGTTAGGGGCTTACCACCTTGCCACGGGGCTCAACGACAACACCGACCAACTGGAGGTAGGCACGAATGCCAGCACAGGTGGTCTTGAAGTAGTAGTAGATATTGAAAGTGCTGTTCTGGGGGATTATGACTGCACTTGGAGTGAAAGCCACTGGATTATCATAGGCTTCCATACCGGTCAGATCCCAGATAACTTTATCAGCACCGCCAACGTTGATCTTGATGAGTGAGACCATCTGGCCAGGAACAATAGGAACACTGGCTGAAGTAGCATCGCCCATAAGGGTAGTGGCTTCAAACAGGCTCATAGCGGTTGTATGAACACCAATACCTTTCCGAAGATCACGAACGCCAAACAGGGCTACGTATCTCTGGTTCCCCATGGTCTTTGAACCATTGACAGGGGTAAACGCACTGGCACTGGTAGTGGTGGCATCATAGCCCCACTCATCAACCGTGCTGTCGGTAGTACCAGCAGCATACAGCTGAAGATCAGTGGCAGGGCGAACATCTCTGACTACCAACTGTTCAGAAGGAATATTCAATTCTTTCGAGGCTTTGGCAACGATAGCCTCGATGACGGTGTTCCTGATGGCACCAACTGCACCAGGAGTAAGCTCGTCAAGGGGGATCAACTGAGTAGTATTTACAGGCATTAGTACACCTCCACTTTCCACCCTACTGTCTGTATAGGATGGGCTTTATTTTTTTTTCAATTAGGGCATGATGACAGAAACTTTTTCGGCATCTCTACTGAACACTGGAGGAACATTGGTATTGTCGCTTATGCGACGAACGCCAGATCCACCAAGCTGTTTAACAGGAGAGCCAATTTTGACGTTGGTAAACATGGACAACGCCTGTGAACCAACACCGGCCAAACCACCGATAAGGGCCGCTTTACCAGCACTTGCTTTTAAATTGGAAGCAAGCATTCCAGCAGCTACGGCACCAGCAGCGGCAACCAGGAGCTTGGCTATCTTCATCCAAGCTGTCGAAGTGTCTTTGATAACCATTCCCGGAACAAGGGTAGTAACAGCCAGACCACCAGTAGCGGCAGCGGCGTCTACCAGATCAATGCCCTGGAAATATTTGCCAATGGACTTCGGCATAACAGATGAAGCGACTGGGTTGCGGCGACGAGAGTGGCGCCGGCGTTTTGGATTCTCAAACAGAAGAACATCCTTATACATTGATAACCTCCTACAACCTGCATAAATAGAAGAAGCAGGCAATTTTTAATTACCTGCTTATGCGACGTTCGCCTTTAGCAACTTTAATAGGTGCTATCCGTATTCGGATTTACACTATTTAATTACCTTTATATAATCATAATAATTCTCATTTGTCAACAATTTATTACAAAATGTTATAAATATATTATGTAGTTGCGGGGCTCACTTCGTTCGCTCCGCTCTGGGACATTTTCGCAAGGTGAAGGCAACTATCACACTCGGGGGTGGGTGTTATTCTATGTATGATTCTGGAGTTTTACCTGAGTAGATCCAGTTAGAAAGACCTTTGTAATAGCCACCCATGAACCTGTAGTTTAGTGGAGTAATAGAAGGATCACATACTTGCCATAATTTGGAGGAATTGAATTCACGAAATCCGATTATCTTTATGTCCTGTGGTTTTGCTGAAGCATTTCCGAGGTGGTCAAGTGATTGTTTGGTCAGGAATTTATAATCTTCAAGGTTTATTTTTGCCAGATCCTTATTGGTGTACACCGGTTTGTTAAGATAGAACATTATAAAGTCATCATCAGGATAGAGTTTTGACTCCGGGATGCTGACTTTTATTAGTACCCGGTTATGACTTTTGCTTTTTGCCGCTTCCGCAAAGAATGGAGCATAAGCCAGGCTAAGATACACAAAACCTGGCTTACTTTTTACTTTCCAATTGTTGGAAACTCCTGTGGAAAATCCGTGAAGCTTTATCTGCTCTGCGGCTTCAACTGATGTTCCGTGATACAGGTACATCAGATCTCACCATTTCCCATATTGCCGAAGTTGATTGGAATGGAATCTTCTTTATCGAACCTGATATTCTTTTTGCATTCCAGAAGGTTTGTTGGTTCACCATTTACCACTTTGAACTTCAACTCAGAGTGTGGAGCTTCTGTTCGGCAGAAAATTATGAACCGAATCCAGGATCTGGAAACTTTTAATTGAAGAATCTCATCTGGGCTAACTTCTGTTTCTGATGCCTGTGCTTGTTTGTTCATTCTACGATTACCCTCTCACTATGTCTTTCGTACCATCCAAGCGGAACGTTTTTGGCAGATGGATCAACCATTACCCATTCATTTATCTTTGGATTAAAGACTTCAGCTACTGCATGATCCAACCCCTGTGATCCGGTAGCTATTATCAGAATCCTTGACTGGTGTCCGGTGACCCTGAATAATGAAGCGGTGAATAAGGCAATATCATCACAATCACCGGCTGCTGTCTCTTCTCTTACCCGTTCCATCATTACCCATGGAGCAATAAACAGTTCCATTCCATCAGGATCTGGAACGTACTCAACATACTGCTTAACATAGTCATACGTTCTGGCAATCCAGTCCTCATCTTCACCAACAACGCCTTTGGCATATTCAACAAAATCCGGTTTTAATTTGGCATCATTCAGGTAATTGGACAGGACTTTCTTTAAGTCACCAACAGAAGCATATCGCATTGATTTTAGCATCTGTCACCTACCTTATTTTCCAAGCTTATCCGCCATTAGTTTAAGGAGAAGAGGGGCTAAGGCGGATGCACTCATTTTTCCGGTTACCTTGAAACTGTCACCTTCCATATATAATACAACATACCCGGCAGTACTGATAGCACGATCAGTAGTAACAATTCCCTGCTTGTCAATAGACTCAATGGTTATTTTCTCATTGTTCATTAAAGTCTCCCCTTTGTAATTTTGTCTGCTAACATTCCGGCAACTGCACCACCAATTCCAGCTGCCAGTGAAGATCCAATATGTCTACTTAACCATTTTGTGGCTAGACCAGCTCCTGCTCCAGCGATAATTGCCCGAAT
>CALMFM010000108.1 GCA_937862575.1 uncultured Bacillota bacterium | reverse complement strand
AAATTACAGCCAGAGACGAGGACTTTGCCCAATGGTATACCGACGTTTGTCGGAAAGCGGAATTGATGGATTATTCCGAAGCCAAGGGCTTTATAATCTATCGTCCCTATGGTTACGCATTATGGGAGGGGATAAAAGGATATTTGGATGACCTGTTCAAGAAAACCGGTCATGACAATGTCTATATGCCTCTTGTCATTCCTGAATCATTGTTTTTGAAAGAAGCAGAACACGTTGAAGGTTTTGCGCCTGAGACCGCAATCATCACTATCGGTGGCAACGAGGAACTCAGCGAAAGACTAATCATAAGACCGACTTCCGAGACTTTGTTCTGTAATCATTATGCAAAAATAATCAGTTCCTATCGGGATCTGCCTAAGAAATACAATCAATGGTGTTCAGTCGTCAGATGGGAAAAGACAACGAGACCTTTCTTGCGAGGAAGTGAATTTCTCTGGCAAGAAGGACATACAGTCCATAAAGACGAAGAAGAAGCCAGAAAAGAAGCGTTGGATATCTTGGATATCTATCAAAGACTCGGCAAGGAGTTATTGGCAATTCCATTCGTGGTTGGTCAAAAAACCGAAAAAGAGAAATTTGCCGGCGCCGTTGATACCTATTCAATCGAAGCCTTGATGCATGATGGAAAGGCTCTTCAAAGCGGAACGACTCACTATCTTGGAACCGGATTCGCCGAAGCTTTCGGCATAACTTTCCAAGACCGAGATTCGGAAGTAAAGCATCCGCATCAAACATCTTGGGGAGTTTCAACCAGGTTAATTGGAGCGGTAATTATGGTTCACGGAGATGATTCCGGATTGGTGTTACCTCCATATTTGGCACCAACTCAAGTAGTAATCATCCCAATCCAACAAACGAATCCAGATGTTATGAAGGCTAGTCAAAGCCTAATGGATGAACTGACAAGAATGGGTATCAGAGTTAAAATCGATGACTCAGAAAAATCACCAGGATGGAAATTCTCTGAAGCTGAAATGCGCGGGATTCCGTTAAGAATAGAAATCGGTCCTAGAGACTTGGAAAATAACCAATGTGTAATAGCCAAGCGATATAATGGCGAAAAATTAACAACCGATATCGAAATAGCCGCAGAGTCTGTTCCTCCTCTGTTGGAGCGTATTCATGATGAAATGTATCAGAGAGCTTTGATCAATGTCATGGATAATACCAGAGAAGCTCATGACTATAAGGAATTTAAAAAAATTATAGATTCAAAAGCAGGCTATGTAAAAATGATGTGGTGTGGGGATCGAGCTTGTGAAGAAACAATCAAGGCTGATACAGCGGCTACTTCAAGATGCATGCCTTTCGATCAAACTCCAATCGGGGAAGTTTGTCCGGTTTGTGGCAAGAAAGCTAAGCATCTGGTTTATTTCGCCAAAGCATATTAAAATAAAAAGTTCGAGAATCTCGAACTTTTTTTTAGAATATTGAGTTGCCTTCAGAATCAATGGCCACAATCGCCGGGAAATCAACTACTGTCAGTTTTCTGATTGCTTCAGCGTCAAGTTTGGGATAAGCAATCACTTCGCTAGATTGAACAGTTTTGGACAATAAAGCACCGATACCTCCGATAGCGATTAGATAAACAGCTTTTTGCTTTTTGATTTCTTTGATTAATTCATCGGAGCGTTCTCCTTTGCCAATCATCACTTTCAAGCCTTTTTCCATCAAAAATGGGCTGAACTTGTCCATTCGATAACTTGAAGTAGGTCCACACGAGCCGATTGCTCGACCTGGCTTTGCAGGAGTAGGGCCGACATAATAGATGATTTGACCTACAAAATCAAAGGGTGGGGCTGAGTTATTACTGATAGATTTAACCATATTGGCATGGGCTGCGTCCCTGGCAGTATAAATGATTCCACTGATTAGGACCTCTTCACCGACTTTTAGTGACTTGATGACATCTGCACTTATTGGTGTATTAAGCTTTCTTTCCATACAGAGTCACCTCTTTCTTTCTTGCACTGTGGCATTGAAGATTAATAGCCACAGGCAATGATGCGATATGACAAGGAGCGGATTCCACTTTAACAGCCAAAGCAGTGGTAGCACCGCGAAGACCCATTGGGCCGACATCCAATTTATTTATTTTATCTAAAAGTTCTTCTTCTAGTAAACGATCTTCCATAACCGAAGAAGCGTCGTCTATTTGTCTAAATATCGCTTTTTTCGCTAAATACGCTACGTGTTCGAAGTTCCCGCCGATACCAACTCCAACAATGAGTGGCGGGCAAGGTCTGCCTCCAGCATCTTTGATTGTCTTTAGTACAAAATCAATGATACCTTCACGTCCATCAGCTGGTGACAACATTTTAAGAGCGGACATGTTTTCACTACCACCGCCTTTAGGCGCAAGATGAATTTTTAACTCGTTGCCAGGGATGAAATCGTAGTGAATAACCGCTGGGGTATTATCTTTTGTGTTAACTCTCTTCAAAGGATGAGCAACAACGGACTTCCGTAAATATCCTTCGATATATCCTCTGCGAACACCTTCATTGATTGCTTCAGAAAGGTCATAATCGAAATGTAGATTTCTGCCAACTTCCACAAAACAGACTACTAGTCCGGTGTCTTGGCATAAAGGGATATTTTCAGTTCGAGCAATTTCTTGATTTTGAATGATTTTTTCAAGAACGCTTTTTGCCAAAACACTTTTTTCCGAATCGTATGCGAAAAGAAGTTTATCTACAACTGTCTTGTCAAGGACAACTGTTGATTCCATAATCATTTCTTTGACACTGTCGATTACTAAAACTTTTTCTATTGTTAGCATCATCTCACCTCTAGAAATAATTATAACATTTATGAAAATAAATTGTAACATTATTTGGTGAAGGGTTCTTTTTATTTACAATTGTCAAAATTTTGGATATAATTTATTATAAGGTGATTTTATGAATAAAATTAAGTTGATTTCTGACAGCACTTGTGATTTATCAGCGGATTTATTAGAAAAATACGATATTCCAATCGTACCTTTGTACGTAAATTTTTATGACGAAACATATCGTGATCTTGTGGACCTACAAACAGAAAAAATGTACGAGTTAGTGGATAAACATAAGACCCTTCCCAAAACAGCTGCCGCATCACCTGGAGATTTTTTTGAAGTTTTTAAAAAATATTTGGATTTAGGTTACCAAATTATATATATCGGAATCGGTTCGAAATTTTCCGCTACTTTTCAAAGCGCCAATGTTGCAAAACAGATGTTGCAATCGGATGATATCCACTTAGTAGATTCGATGAATTTGTCTTCTGGAACCGGGTTGCTTTTATTGAAGGCCGCCAAATTCATAAAGGAAGGAATGAGTATTTATCAGATAATTAAAGAATTAGAAATATTGGTTCCAAAAGTAAGAAGTCAATTTGTGATTGACACTCTTGAATACCTATATAAAGGCGGTCGCGTCAGTGCTTTATCGGCATTAATGGGTGGCATGCTCAAAATTAAACCAATCATCAAAGTTAGAGACGGATCAATGGTGGTAGGTAAGAAAGCAAGAGGCTCGATTACCAAAGGAATTGATTTCATGATCGAAGAATTTCTAGATAATTTGGATATCATCGATAATGAGTTTTTAATGATAACTCATTCTCTGGCTTCAGACTCTTGCGAATACATTAAATCGCAACTGATTGAAAAGACTCAAATCCTCAATATTTATGAGTCAAATGCCGGGTGCGTAATATCCAGTCACTGCGGCAAAGGAACAATAGGCATACTTTATATTATGCAATAGTTAAAAAAACGCGAAATTATGATTTGAGATAGACGGCTAAAATTAGCCGTTTTTAATTTGATTATACTCGACGATAAAATATATGTAAAAAAATACAAAAAAATGACTTGTAATTATGGAAAAAAAATATATAATTTATTCATGTAAAATGCACAAATATACACGGAGGATACAATGGAAAAGAAAAAAGCCTTGATAGAACTGATTGACGTCACAAAAACATATGATGATGAAAATGTTGTAGACAATATCAGTTTAACAATTTTTGAAAATGAATTCGTTACATTGCTCGGACCATCTGGTTGTGGAAAAACTACAACGTTAAGAATGATTGCCGGCTTTGTTCAACCTGACAAAGGTTCAGTAATCATCAATGGAAAATTGTTCAATGATCTTCCTCCTTATGCAAGACCAATTCATACGGTATTTCAAAGATATGCCTTGTTTCCACATCTGAATGTTTTTGATAATGTTGCCTTCGGGTTGAATAATCGCTCCTGGGATTATCTGACTCATTTCTTCGGATTAGATGAGGTAACAGAAGAAGCTATCAAGATAACTGGTGGAGAACCGACTAAAGCTGCAATGAAGAAAGTTGTCAAATCAAAAATTGATAAAGCCGTTAGAGATGCTTTAACCATGGTTAAACTGAAAGGTTTTGAAAATCGTAAAGTAGATCAGATCTCCGGAGGTCAGCAACAACGTGTTGCCTTGGCAAGAGCTCTAGTCAATAGACCGCAAATACTTTTGCTAGACGAACCTTTGGCAGCCTTGGATTTGAAGTTACGCCAAGCAATGCAATATGAACTTAAGGAAATGCAAAGAAAACTCGGTATCACTTTCGTATTCGTAACTCATGACCAAGAAGAAGCAATGACTATGAGCGATCGTATTGTCGTAATGAAAGATGGAGTCATTCAACAGCTTGGAACACCAAAATCAATATACAACGAGCCTGTAAATAGGTATGTTGCCAATTTTATTGGTGAATCAAATATAATTCCAGGTACTTATGTAAAAAAAGACCTAGTCAATTTCCTTGGTGTGGACTTTGCTTGCATGGGTTATAATTTCGCTGATGGTGAAAAAGTGGATGTTGTTATTAGACCGGAAGACTTCGACGTGGTTGACGTAACCAAAGCCAAAATCACCGGCAAAGTCATCTTCAGTCTTTTCAAAGGTGTTCATAATGAATTGGAAGTGCAGATTGGTGAAACGGTGTTATTGCTCCATACCTATGAAAGTTATGAGATTGGTCAACCAATCGGCCTCTCAATCGACCCATATGAAATCCATATGATGAAGGTCGAAGTAAATGAATAAGCTTTATAGAGGACTAGCCCGGCCATACCAGATTTGGTTGATAATACTTGTATTTATTCCACTCTTGGCAATGGTGCTGATTAGTATCTCGAACTACAATGCCAGCTTATCGTTAAGTGAAGTCCAAATCACTTTTGCGGATTGGGATTTGTTGTTCCAACATCAAACCTTAGTCGCTTTTAAGAATAGTTTGGTTTACGCTTCACTAACGACAATAATCAGCTTTGTACTAGGGTATTTTGTGGCCTATCAGATAAAACAGTCCCGTATTAAGAACAAATTCATAATTCTTACAATAATAATATTACCGATGTGGTCCAACTTGATATTGAGAACCGAAGGGTTACTCAACATAATGGAAGAAAATAATATTCTCAAGAGCATAATCGGATTTAGTTTGCTTGGCAATATTGCAGGAACACCGTTCGCAGTCCTGTTTGGGCTTGTGTTCACGTATATGCCTTTTATGATACTTCCTATCTACACTGCTTTGGAGAAAATAGACATATCTTTGGAAGAGGCGTCTCAAGATTTAGGAGTTACTCCTTTTAAAACATTCTGGAAGGTCATATTTCCATTATCACTTAAAGGAGTGGTCACCGGATCAATCATGGTATTCTTGCCGACAATGGCTGGATTCGCCATTCCAAAAATATTAAGTAAGGGAAACATCGTTTTGATTGGTAACATTATCGATCAGAAATTCTTGTATACTACATTCAATGACGGCTCATTGTTGGCAGTTGTCATACTCATAGTGATCTTGGGATCACTCCTAATCATCACTAGATTTGATAAGGAGGGTGAGACGTTATTATGACAGAGAAAAGAATTGATTATCCAGTTGCTACATTGGAAGAATACGGATACAGAGAGACCCCTGCATATGTTAAGAAAATTATAAAAGTGCTGAAATCTGTTCTCACGTATCTAGTTATATTCTTCTTGTATTTATCAATCATCGTAATTGCGATTCAATCACTCAACAGCAGTCGTGTCATGTCGGCTTTCGACCATGTTTCGTTCCAATGGTATCCTAATATCTTGAATGAACCTGAACTGATGACTGCTATCAAAAATACTTTCTTGGTATCATCCATCGCTACGGTAGTTGCGACGATACTTGGAACCTTCTTCGCTATTGGTCTTTATTCTTTGGAAAAGAAAAGACGCCAACAATGGATGCTCATGAACAATGTCCCTATTTTGAACGCCGACATAGTTACTGGATTCTCTTTGATGCTAATGTTCAGATTATTGATGCCGTTGTTCCCGAACATATTTGGGTTATTCACTTTGGTTATGGCACATTTATTTTTCACTATCCCATATGTGATTTTGAATGTCATGCCGAAGTTAAAAGAGACTGATCCTAACTTAATGGATGCTGCTCTCGATTTAGGAGTAAGGCCATTTAAAGCCATGCTCAAGGTTTTGGTTCCTGCCATTAAGGCTGGAATATTTGCGGGAATGCTTATGGCTTTGACGATGAGTATCGATGACTTTGTCATCAGTTACTTCAACACCGGGGCCGGATTCGACAACTTGTCAGTTTGGATTTACGGTGTCATCGGCAGAAGGGAATTAACACCTTCTGTATATGCATTCTCAACTTTGCTCACACTGTTTACTCTAGTTGGATTAGTTTTGTATGAAACATTAAAAAATAATAAAAAGAAAGGGAAACTTTGGTTAAGAAAGTGAAAAAAATCTTAATTGTATTAGCGATAGCGCTAATAGCAACTTTCCTGAATGCTTGTCAAACAGGACCAACTCTAAGACTCCTTAACTGGGGCGAATATCTCAACCCAGAGGTGGTCGATCTTTTCGAGGAAGAATACGGAATTAGAGTCATTCAAAGCATTGCTGATTCTAATGAATTGTTCTATTCAAAAATTAAAAGCCAAACCACGGCTTATGACCTGGTAATTCCATCGGATTATATGGTTGAGAAGATGGTGGATGAAGATATGTTAATCGAATTGGATTATGAACTTCTTCCTAATTTTG
Organism: uncultured Bacillota bacterium; assembly: GCA_937862575.1. GTDB lineage: Bacteria > Bacillota_I > Bacilli_A > Izemoplasmatales > Hujiaoplasmataceae > 4572-104. Next base: position 10,536 of record CALMFM010000108.1, on the reverse strand, counting down.
ATAATGTAACATATATGGATGGAGTAAATCAAATTTATGCGTCCATGGCAGCAACAACTCTTACCAGAACCGGTGAGTCAGTTGATTACACTGATTATGCTGTTCCATATTTCTGGGGTACTTTCGGTATCATCTATAATAACCGTGTAGATGGATTGGAAGAGGCTTTGAATGAAAATGGTTGGGATGTTTATTTCGATTCTGAAAACTACTTTCCGACAGCGTCTAGAGGTATGTATGACGTAGCCCAATTTGCATACGCAGCTGCTTTGATGTATCTTGGCGAAAACCCTAATGATTACAACACAACTTTGCTGAATGACGCAAAGACTGCAATCGAAGGTGCTAACTTCTCCGAATGGGGAACTGATACTTTGAAACGTAATGTGGAATCAGATAACCTGGATATGGCATTCGTATATACTGGAGACTACCTTGATCGTTTGTATATCCAACTTGATGAAGGAAGAACTATTGATGAAATCCAATCTGATTTCAATATCTATATTCCTGAAACAACAATGGTATTCATCGACAATATGGTAATTCCTTACACGGCCACAAATCTAGATGCTGCACATAAGTTCATCAATTTCCTGCTTAATCCGGAAATAATGGCTCTTAATGGTGAAAGCGTTGGTTACGCTGTGACTACAGAAGAAGCTTATGACATCGTAGTATCCCACATTGATGATGAAGATGCATTCTATCATAACTGGGCTTATGCCAACATGACTTATTACAACAAAGACAGAGAAGGAACATTCTATCCTTTGACAGCTCTTCCTAATGATGACATCGACGCAATCAACACGATGATTCAGCAGATTAGAACCGAATAGTTAAAATAAGAAATCAGTTTCATACGCAAACTGATTTTTTTATTGAACAAAATAGTTGACAACGCAACTAAATCGCTGTATACTGTTTAGTGAAAAGCAAAAGGAGGGATCTTTTTTGGCAAGAAATGAATATGATCACATGATCAATAAGTACCGGCATAGATTCCTTGACGAAGGATTCAAAGATTTGGAAATATCCAGAGCTGAAGCGCCTTATCTTCTTAAAATATACAAAGAAGGAAAGATGAAGATGAATTCTTTGATCAGTGAACTTCCATTCCACAAGTCGCACACTACAAGGGCGATAAATCAATTGGAAGCGGATGGCCTGATTATCAAGGAAACAAATCCGGAAGATAAAAGAGCATACCTGCTATCGATAACCGCAAAAGGAATAGATACAGGCAAGAAAGTTGAGAAGGTTTTTTCAAGTTGGGAATCGATGGTTGACACTGTCATAACCGATGAAGAAAGAACAGTTTTAAAGAATTTAACGAAAAAAATATATCATCTGTTTAGAGAGTATTACGGCGAGGAGGATACAATAAATGAGACTGATGTTTAGATATTTACGACCTTATTGGAAAGGGACGCTTATAGTATTCGCTTTGGTAGCTGCCATTGCGATTAGTGGGTTATTATTACCTGACTATATGAGCAAAATACTTTCTGAAGGTATTAGTGCCGAGTATTCGATGAATATTGGCGGAACTTGGACAAATGTAACATATTGCGATCCTTTGTTGGATACTTGTACAGTTACTCAGGTTTCTGATTTCAATGTGATACTCAAGTATTCATCAATAATGTTGGGAATTACTTTGGTTTCTTCATTGGCTGCTATTCTTTTGATGAAGATTTCAGCAGGTATTGGTACCAAGGTCAGCCGCGACATGAGAAGTGATATTTATAAAAAAGTCAATGAACTATCGGTAAATGAAACCAGTAAACTTGGTACATCAACACTGATAACTAGAGCAACCAACGACGTTACCCAAGTCCAGAACTTTATGATGATGTTGCTGAGAATGGTACTAAGAATACCGATTATCATGATTGGTGGAATCTATTTTGCAATCCAAAAAAGCGCAGATTTGACCAGCGTTTTGGCGGTAGGAGTTCCAGTATTGGCAGTTGTAATCGGAGTTGTATTCGTATTTGTTGTGCCACTATTCAAACAATTACAAAAGAAAATCGATAGACTGACTTTAGTAACAAGAGAGAGCATCAACGGGGTTAGAGTAATCCGAGCATTTAGCCAAGGCGAAAGAGAAGTAGAAAGATTTGAAGTAGCCAACAAAGATCTAAATGACTTGCAACTAAAAACCGGAAAAATCATGGCTGTTATGAACCCTTCTGTTAACTTGATATTCAATCTGGTTATGGTTGGAATACTTTATACGGCATATATGTTGGTATTCGACGGGAACTTGATGGGTCAAGCTGGTATTACTCAACTGGCAAATGTGTCCGCTGTATTCCAATACGCAATGCAAATAATGTTTAGCGTATTAATGCTGACAATGACCTTCATCATGTATCCACGTGCTCAAGTCACCGCGAATCGTATCAAAGAGGTTCTGACTACGAAAACTTCAATCTTTGATGATGGAAGTTCAGAATATGACGAAACAGAATTCAAAGGTGAAGTTGTGTTTGATAAGGTATGTTTCAAATTTCCTGATGCCGACCACAATATTTTGGAAGATATAACCTTTACCGCAAAACCAGGAGAAACAGTAGCGATTATCGGTTCTACCGGTTCCGGTAAGTCAACAGTCGTGAATCTTTTGCCAAGATTATATGACATAACATGTGGAAATCTCACTATTGACGGCGTTGCAATTAAAGATATGAAACTAAAAAAGCTTAGATCGTTAATCGGTTTTGTTTCCCAACAAGCATTGTTGTTTACCGGGACAATCAAAGATAACATCGGTTTTGGAAAAGAAGATGCAACTGATGAAGAAATAGCGGAAGCGGCTGAAATTGCCCAAGCAAAAGAATTCATCGAAGAAATGGAAAAGAAGTACGATTCTGAAGTTGAACAAGGAGGAGTAAATCTTTCCGGCGGTCAAAAACAAAGAGTTTCAATCGCAAGAGCCATCGTCAGAAAACCTAAAATTTATATCTTTGACGATAGTTTCAGCGCCCTTGATTTCAAGACTGATTACAATCTTAGAAAAGCACTTAAAGAACATGTTCAAGACGCAACCGTATTTATAGTAGCCCAAAGAATTGGTACTATAATGGACGCAGACAAGATCATCGTTCTTCAAGAAGGAAAAATAGTTGGATTAGGTAAACATAAAGAATTATTGAAATCCTGTGATGTCTATCGCGAAATTGCATACTCACAGATGGAAGAGGAGGAATTGGCATGAGTGACAAAGAAAAGAAAAACTTAGAAAACAAAGACAATCAACGTCAACAACCCCAATCACGTCCTGCTTTTCGTCCGGGAAGAAGAGGCGGTGGCGGCGGACCAGGTTTTGGAATAAGCATGCCAGCCGAGAAAGCTAAAGATTTCAAAGGCTCAATTAAAAGATTGATCCAATATTTATCGCAATATCGATTCAAGATGATTCTAATCGCCATATTTATTACTGTTGTGGTAGTGGTTGCGGTTATTGGTCCTAACTATACAAGATATATCATGAACGACTTGCAGGGTTTCATATTTGGAGAATTGCCAAAAGAAGAGGCCTTGGCGAATATTCTGAAGTATTTCTTGATAATATTAATCTTATACGCAGCCAGATTTGTGACTGAGATTATTGCTTCCTTACTGGGAAATAGTGTTTCAGTTTCACTTGGTAAACAACTTAGAACAACAATGCGTGATAAATTGGAGAAATTACCAATCAAATACTTTGATTCTGAACAAACCGGAAACATCCTTTCAATATTCCAAAACGACGTTGACGTGGTAACCAATTCAATCCAGCAGACATTGATAACATTAATTTCATCACTGTTCCTGATTATTGGTGTTCTCGTGATGATGTTCATCATTTCATGGAAACTGACATTGATTGCCTTATTGACATTGCCACTGTACATAATATTTACCAAATTTATCGCCAAGACTTCACAATCCAAATTCATTAAGCAACAGAGATATTTAGGTGAACTCAATGGGAATATCGAGGAAGTATTCAGTGGAAGCACAGTTGTTAAATTATTTGGAAAAGAAGATTCCTCATATGGTAAGTTCCAAAAAATCAACGATGATTTGACCGGAGTTGCCGAAAGTGCACAATTCCTAAGCGGACTTATTCGTCCATTAATGGAATTCATATCGAATATCGGATATGTAGCCGTTGTATTCGTGGGAGGTATCTTGGCAGGTGCGACAAACCCATTATTGATTGGCGATATCACGATTTTCATCAGTTATAATCGATCATTTGTCAATCCAATATTGAACATCGCATCAATAGTCAACCAACTTCAATCAACCGTTGCCGGAGCTGAAAGAATATTTGAATTGCTAGACCAAGTCGAAGAGATGAAAGAGAATGATCTATATGATTTCTCAGAAACAGATTTCACCGGTCATGTCGAATTCAAGGATATCAAATTTTCTTACAATGAAGAACAAAAACTGATTGAAGGACTTAATCTGGAAGTAAATCCAGGAAAACAGATAGCGATTGTCGGACCGACTGGCGCAGGCAAGACTACTTTGGTCAATCTCTTGATGAGATTCTATGAAGTCAATTCCGGAAATATCCTTATTGACGGAATTAGTTCAACTGAAGTGAGCAGAACCGCACTAAGAGGTCTGTTTGGAATGGTTCTTCAAGATACTTGGCTTTTCGCAGGAACAATTAAAGAGAATGTCGCTTATGGACGGAAAGATGCGACCGATGAAGAAATCATCCAAGCTTGTAAACAAGCACATGTCCATCATTTCATCGAAACGTTACCTGAAGGCTATAATACGATGTTGAAGGAAGATGCCGCCAATATTTCTCAAGGTCAAAAACAGCTTTTGACAATTGCCAGAGCAATTCTTTGCAATCCAAAAATCCTGATTCTAGATGAGGCAACCAGTTCGGTTGATACCAGAACAGAAAGCTATATTCAGAATGCAATGGATTTCATGATGGAAGGTAAGACAAGCTTTGTCATCGCGCATAGATTGTCGACCATCAAGAATGCAAATACAATCCTGGTTATGAATCACGGTGCAATTGTTGAACAGGGAAACCATCATGAATTATTGGAAAAGAAAGGCGTATACTCTGAATTGTATAATTCGCAGTTCCTTAATCAACCAACATAAAAAGAGGATTTTTCCTCTTTTTTCTTTTATTGCATGCGCAAAAAAGATATAATATTTATTGAAAGCGATGAGGTAGACATGAAAATAGGATTTATCAGCTTAGGTTGCGCAAAGAATCTTGTAGATTCGGAAATGATCCTTAGGATATTGGAAGACGCTGGGTGCGAGATAGTAAACGAACCCGATTTTGCTGATGCAATCTTCATCAATACCTGCGGTTTTATTGAACCTGCTAAACAAGAAACAATCGAGACAATCCGGGAAATGAAGGAATACGGAAAGAAATTAATCGTAACCGGATGCTATGCTGAAAGATACAAAGAAAAATTGCTAAAAGAAATGCCATTCATCGATAGAGTTATCACCTTGAAAGACTATACCCATATCCACTTGATTCTAGAAGAAGTATTTCGTGAAGACAATTTGAAATTTCAACCTTTGAAATACGAAAACCGGCTTTTAACAGGATCAATATTTACACCATACGTCAAAATCAGCGAAGGTTGCGACAACCGCTGCACTTATTGCGCTATACCACTGATTAGAGGAAGGTTTAGATCTCGTCCGTTTGCTTCGATTATTGCCGAATGCAAAACACTAGTTGCTAATGGAGCTAAGGAACTTAATCTAATATCGCAAGATACGACTAGATACGGTTATGATTTATCAAAAGAGAAGAAAAGACTATTACCGGAATTATTACAGGAAATATCTAAGATAGAAGGCTTGGAATTATTAAGAATTCTCTATTTGTATCCGGATGAGATTACAGATGAATTGATCCAAGAAATTAAGAACAACGATTTGATAGCCAAGTATTTTGATATTCCAATACAACACGTTTCATCTCAATTGTTACGCAGAATGAACAGAAGAGGTAACAAGGAGTTTTTAGAAGATTTATTAAACAAAATTCGAAAAGAAATACCTGATGCAATTATTAGAACCACATATATTGTTGGGTTCCCAGGCGAAACGGATGAAGATTTTCAAGAATTGTATGACTTCACTAAGTCATTCGAATTCGACAGACTAGGTGTATTTTCCTATTCACCGGAAGAAGACACTGCTTCATATGATTTTACTGACCAGATTGAAGAGAGTATCAAAGAAAAAAGACTTGAAGCAATCATGAAACTTCAAAAGACGATTTCCAGAAAACGCAATCGTCTTCAAAAAAATAAAATACACAAAACAATTGTGGAAGCATATGATCCGGAAACGAATTTCTATTATGGCAGAAGTTATGCCTTCGCACCTGATGACATCGACGGGATGATTGTTTTCCAATCAAAGAAAAAGCTGGAACCAGGCAATGTTGCCTTGGTTAAGATAAGTGCCGTATTCGAATATGATTTGATCGGCGATGCGATTAGCGAGTAGGTGATTATATGTTTTTCGAACTATTGATAAAAGGAATTCTTGTCGGAGTTGCCTTTGTTATTCCGGGTGTTAGCGGTGGAACATTGGCACTGTATCTGGGAATCTATGAGAAATTGTTACACTCAATCGGAAATATTTTCAAAGAGTTCAAAAAGAGCTTGTCTTTCCTAATACCTGTATTTTTAGGAATTGGAATCAGCGTTGTCGCTCTCGCGAAATTGTTTGACATACTGCTTACTTGGAATTCTTTCGTGGTTATCGGATTTTTCCTAGGGTTGATCTTAGGCGGCTTAAAACAGATATACAACGAAGCCAAAGTGGAAAAAGTCAAGATATCAAGCGTTATATCATTCTTGATTGCTTTTGCGATTATAATCGTATTGGTTATTTTTGATAAATTAAGAACCACAGCCGGAGTTGAATATCTAGATATAAATATCCAGAATCTGATTCTTGTATTCTTCCTTGGTATGGCTGCGGCCGTGACAATGATTGTTCCAGGAGTCTCCGGATCAGCCTTATTGATTGTTCTAGGATTCTATACTGCCATTGTTTCCAATGTAGCGGGGAATATTCTTGATTTTTCCAATATCGTTTATAATCTTGAAATAATCATTCCATTTGCACTAGGAGCTGGAGTAGGAGTAATTCTGTTTAGCCGAATTATCGAGATTGTTTTGGCTAAATACAAGTCGCAGGCTTATTATGCAATCTTAGGATTTGTCATTGCCAGTTGCATCGCAATATTCTTTGAAATTAGAGATCCGGGAACGGCAATGGAATACACTGCTCAAACTCCAATTTTCCAAAATTTATTTAATTATATTGGAAGTCATGTATGGACAGTTCTGTTAGGACTAGCACTTGGTGGAGCCGGATTTATCGCAACTAAATTTCTATCTAAACTCGAATTCAAAAAGGAGAAGTGAAATGGACAAATTTAAAGAATTGGAAGAGTATATTCTTAAACACAGAAGGAACATCCATATGAATCCTGAACTTGGATTCGAATGCATCCGAACCCATAATTACATCGACGCCGAATTAGAAAGACTCAATATTTTCCACCATACTCATGTTGGTAAGAATTCCATAGTCGGGGTCATCGAAAACGGAGCAGGACCGACAGTAGGTTTAAGGGCGGATTTTGATGCTTTGCCAATCCAAGAAGAGGCTAATCTGGAATTCAAGTCCAGAAACGACGGAAAGATGCATGCTTGCGGACATGATGCCCATACCGGTATGCTGCTAGGGGCTGCCAAGTACTTATCAGAACACAAGGATGAGTGGAAAGGCACAGTGAAACTGATTTTTCAAGAAGCTGAGGAAGGTCCTAATCCTGGTGGAGCATTGGCAATTGTCCAAAGTGGATTAGTGGATGATTGCGACGAGTTCTTTGCTTTGCATGTCAGTGCTGGTGATGTCGCCGGAACCCTGATGATAAGTGAGACTGAAGCACTCGCTTCCGCCGACACCTTAAAAATCACTTTCACCGGAAAGGGAGCACATGCTGCCTATCCGCATTTAGGAATTGACCCAATCATTATGCAGGCGGAATTCATTAGTGCTGTCCAGACAATCATATCTCGGAAGAAAGATCCTATGGATAAGGGTGTAATCACAATCGCTCAAGTAAGAGCCGGTACTACTCACAACATAATTCCGGAGACTGCGTATTTGGAAGGTACAGTCAGAACCTTCAAAGAAGAAGTCCGAACAATGTTCGAAAAAGAATTAAAGAGTCTAGCCAATAATATCGCATCTGCACACGGCGGAACTTGCGATTTAAATTACATCAGGGAATATGATGCCTTAATTAACACTAGAAATGAAGCTAAATATTTCATCAACTGTGCAAGCGAAATACTAGGTCAAGAGAATGTGATTATCCTAGACACTCCATCAATGGGAGCTGAAGATTTTTCCAGATACGTGAATCTACGTAAAGGGGCAATGGCATGGCTTGGTATTGCGTATAAAGACCGATACAATTATCCAATCCATCACCCGAAATTTGAAATCAATGAAACAGCTTTGCTAAATGGTAGCAGAGTATTAATAGAAATTGTCAAGAGAATAGGAGAATTATGATGTATCTAATCAAAAACGCCAACCTTATCAGCATGGCGGAACTAAACTACAAAATCAAAGACATCCTTATTGATGGCGGTAAGATAGTCAAAATTGGAAAAATCGAAGCCAATGATTATCCAGAAGCCAAAGTCATCGATGCCGAGAAAAACTACGTTACACCTGGTATCGTCGATCCTCATTGCCATATCGGAATTTATGAGGAAGCCATTGGGTTTGAGGGCGCAGACGGAAACGAAATGACATCTCCGATTACACCTGAACTTAGAGCTATCGACGCCATAAAACCTCAAGATGTAGCATTCCAGGAATCATTGGAATCAGGAATCACAACTGTATGTACAGGCCCAGGAAGTGCTAATCTTATCGGAGGTACCTTCTGTGTCATGAAGACTTATGGAAAAACCATGGACGACATGATCGTGGTAACCGAATCTTCAATGAAAATGGCTTTAGGTGAGAATCCTAAACGAGTATACGGCAACCGTACTCAGTCGCCTTCGACAAGAATGGGGTCAGCTGCATTGATCAGAGAAGCATTGACCAAAGCCAAAGAATACAAACAGAAACTTGATGAATATGAAAAAGGCATCGCCGAAAACAAAGATGTCAAAAAACCTGATTTCAATGCAAAGAATCATTCATTGGCAAGAGTTTTCTCTGGATTCCCTGTTAAAATCCACGCTCATCAACAAGACGATATCGTCACAGCCATAAGAATTATTGAGGAATTTGGACTTAATGCGACGATTGAACACGCAACTGAAGGGTATTTGATAGCTGATTATCTAAAGAATCATAATCAGAGTGTCATCATTGGTCCTACACTTGGTTCAAAAAGCAAGTATGAACTTCGCAATAAATCTTTTATAGCCGGTAAGGTTTTAAAAGAAGCCGGAGTTGAATTTGCGATAATGACCGATCACCCGGTTATTCATCTAGCAAACGCTTTGACGCAGGTAGGAATTTTCGTTCGTGAAGGTTTGGATGAATTGTCAGCTTTGAAGGCAGTAACAATTACTGCAGCCAAGGTAAATCACATTGATGACAGAGTCGGATCGATTGAAATCGGAAAAGACGCCGATATCGTAATTTGGGACGGCCATCCGCTTCACTATATGACAAAAACCAATTATGTATTTGTCAATGGTGAGATAGCTCATCAAAAATAATTCACTATTAAAAAAAGCACTCAGCGAGTGCTTTTCTTATGCCAAGCGGGATTGGCGAGAGAACATGCTTAGACATGTTTAATCGTTTCTGATGATGGATTTGATTCATCAGAGCACAAAAAGTCAATTTTATAGGGGGACTATAATATATAATAATGCTTGTTTAGTCAAAGGAGATTTCAAACTGACAGACATCATCATCTTTAAAGAGACTTTTTAATAATTTGATATTTACGTTCTTTCCGGTGATATATTCCCAGACATCTTTATAGAATCCGCCACCGCAATAGCAGTAGACAGGATCCAGATTTTTCCCATTTAGAAGTTCCTTCCTGACTCGCGGACAATGGCAGTAGTAGTACTTTCTTGTCACTTCATCCGGTTCCTCAAAATATTCATGGAAGAACGATGGTATTTTTGTGGCGACGATTTTTCCGCCATCATATGTTCCCGCCAAACCCCAACCTTTCTTAATTATATCTTCGACTTGTTCATCGGTAAGATTCTTATTAAATTTAATATCAGTACGGAAATCTTTTTCCAACTGAATTCTAGCTTGTTCAATCGATTTTGTACTGTCAAATGTATCTTTTGCGTTCTTGAGGCGCATATGTGGCATGTGACAGGCACAGGACATGAATACTCCCTTGGTTTTACTACAAGTTGTATTGGTTCTTAACACTTTCACAACTTCCTTGGAAAACTTGACCGAATCTGGTTCTGTTATTGATTCAACTTGACCTTTGAGATTGGAACT
>CALMFM010000107.1 GCA_937862575.1 uncultured Bacillota bacterium | reverse complement strand
AATCAGTTCCTCGGCTTTTCGCCTGGAAGCTATTCCAGCTCTTTGAAGAATCTTTTGTAATCTTTCCATATTCACCTTTCAAAAAAGTGAGGATGTCCCCACTTATTCTTCGTTCGCTTCGATTTTGTCGATAGTCAAAAGGACTTCCTTAATTCTACGCTTCTTGACTTTCAAAACCTTGAATGTCAATAATGCCGTATCTTCGGAGACCTTTTCACTTAAATCGTCGTATTTTTGATTGTAGTAAATCATATGCTCAGTTTCCTCATCTACTTCAGGAATGTCTTGGAAGATTTCAAACAACCAACCGCCTACTGTAGTAGATTCGGCAACCGGAGGTTCGCCAATTTCCAACTCTTCGAATAAATCTTCGACGTCGATATCCGCATTGATGATATAACTGTTTTGATCAACTTTAACGATAGCTGCTTCAATATCATCATGTTCATCATAGATTTCGCCGACAAGTTCTTCTAGAGCATCTTCCATGGTGACGATACCGTCCAAACCACCGTATTCGTCAACTACGAATGCCAGATGACTGTTATGAGTCTGCAAGATCTCAATTAGCGCATCGACTTTGGTCGTTGCCGGAACAAATATCGGCTTTCTCATCAAACGACGGATGTTAGTGCTTTGTCCTTTAATCAATTTAGTATAGAAATCTCTTTCAGAAAGAACACCGACAACATTGTCTATTCTTTCGTCAAAAACAGGTATTCTTGAGAATTTATGTTTGAAGAAGAGGTCTTTTACCGTCTCTGGATCCTCGTCGACGCGTACTGCGATCATATCAACTCTAGGAGTCATGATTTCTTCAACTGTAATGTCGGAAAGATCCAACACTTTTTGAAGCATATCCGCTTCTTCCTCGTCAATCGAACCTTCTTCTTCCATCGTATCGATAATTGTTTCCAAATCCGATTCCGTTACGGAAATCTTATTGTCGGTTTCGACTCTTGACATGACTTTTCTATTCAATAATAGGAATGGATAAGTCAAAGGCGTCATGATCTTAATGACGACAAAGATAATTGAACTGATTTTCAGACAGATGCTTTCAGCATGATATTTGGCTATGCTTTTAGGCAAAATTTCACCAAAAATCAGGATGATTATGGTCATAACGGCCGTATTCATCACGGTAATCCAAGTATCGGCATTAGGTATTGTCCCAAAAATCCCCTTGAACAAAAGAACCGAAACAGTAGCCAAAGCTATGTTCGCCAAATTGTTTCCGACGAGCAAAGTCGTCAATGTGCGGTCAAAATATTCCACTATCCATAAAGCTTTCTTCGAGCCATGGACATTCTTTTCAACCAAGGTCTTGAGTCTCAGTTTGCCTACAGTAGAAAAAGCCATCTCGGTCATTGAGAAGAATCCTGATATTACAAGCAGGACCAACATTAGGACCAATAATGACGGATTAAATGCTAGTGTATGTATAAAGAGCTCGGGCTGGCTAACTTCCAAAAAAATTCACCTCTTTGATTATTTAGCTCTGGTGTCGTACTTTCCAGTAGCTGTTGAAACGACAATCTTGTCTCCTTCATTGATAAACAATGGAACCGACAATCTTAGACCAGTATTGGTAGTCGCTTCTTTTGTCGCATTTGAAGCTGTATTCCCCTTGGCGCCGCCAGGAGTCTCTACTACTTCCAATGTAACCTTGTCAGGTAATTCGATACCCAATATTTCACTTCCATAGGTGATGATATTGATGCTTAATCCCTCTGAAAGATAATAAATTTCATTTGCCAAATGGCTTTTATGCAGTTCGATTTGTTCGTATGTTTCCATGTTCATGAAAACATAGACATCGTCTGCGTTGTAAAGGTATTGCATTGCTGATTTGTCGATTTGTGCTTGCTCAAACTTTTCACCGGCGGTGAAAGTGATATCTATTACCGAATTGGCACGCAGATTTCTGAGTTTCGTTCTGACGAACGCCCCACCTTTACCCGGTTTGACATGTTGAAAATCCAATATCTGATAGATGTTTCCATCGTATTCGATTGTCAACCCGGTTTTAAAATCGCTAGTACTAATCATATTTTCCTCCTAATATACAATATAACATAAAATATTATATTACAAAATATCGATATTGACAATAGATTTCAACTCTACTATAATAAAGTGAGGCAAAAAGGAGTGATTTGAATGTTTCTAGCAACAACTGATTTTATGAGCTGGGCGATACCAATCGCCGTAGGTCTTTTCATAGGTTATCTAATTGCCACGAGAGGCAAGGGAAACAAGGACAAGATCATGTCGATGGAAGCCGAGGAATTTCGAGCAAACATGCGCAAGGGACAACTCATCGATATCCGGAAAGTCGAAGCTTTCGAAAACGAGAGAATCAATGGCAGTCGAAACTTCCCTGGTCGTGATGTATTTGCCAATCTATTTAAATTACGTAATGACCAAGCTGTGTTTCTTTATGCGAACAAAGATCGTGGAACAATTAGAACAGTAGCCAATAAATTGGTCAAAAAAGGATACATGCCGGTATATATCCTAAAAGGTGGATTTGATACTTGGCCATATAATAAGAAATAGGACTCGCGAGTCCTATTTTCTTTTACAAATAATTACTGATAAGCAATGCTTCCTCAATCGCTTTTTCAAAATGGTCGGGATCGACCATTATCCAGAAACAATCGAATTTATTGCGAAACCAAGTCAATTGTCTTTTGGCATAATGACGAGAATTTTTCTTTATCTGGTCAATTGCTTCTTCCTTGGAAATCTTACCTGTGAAGTAATGGAAGAATTCCTTGTAGCCAATAGCCATGGCGGCCTGTGTTTCGAAATAGTCGTCATAAAGTTTTTTAGCTTCAACTTCCAAGCCTTCTTCGATCATCAAATCGACTCGTTTGTCAATTCTTTCATATAAAGTCTCTCTGTCCATATCAAGTCCGATCACGATGGCATTGTCATAGAATGGATTATCAGCAGTAAACTCGATGTCTTCTTCTTGATTTTGTAAAGCTCTCAAAAGTCTTCTGCGATTCTTAAGATCGGTCTTTTCCGCTAAATGCGGATTTACTTCCTTTAAGAGTTCCGCTAATTCCTTTGTGGAATAATCGTCATATTGACTCTCGATTTCGTCATCTCTCTTTTGGCCGTCAAAGCGATAATCATAAAGAACTGAGCTGATATACAGTCCGCTTCCGCCGACAAGAATCGGTGTGATGTTTTTTTCTTCCAATTCAGCTATTTTCTTACGAACGATTTCTTGATAGATTGCGACAGAAAATTCGCTGTCAGGTTCAAGGATGTCGATGAGATGATGAGTTATGCCTTCCATCTCTTCTTTTCTGACTTTGGCAGTTCCAATGTCAAGTCCTTTGTAAAACTGCATGGAATCGCAGGATATGATTTCACCTTTCAATTTTTTTGCGAGAGCGATGCTCAATTTGGTTTTCCCGGTCGCTGTCGGACCAACTATTGCCAATATCGGTCTCATCATATCACCCGGTTGAACCAACGTTCAATCTGATTAATTGAAACGCTGACGATTATCGGTCTGCCGTGCGGACAGGTATAAGGCTTTTCGCAGGTTCTTAAATCGGTCAGGAGTCGTTCTGATTCTGTCTTGGTAATGAAATGATTGGCTTTCAACGAATGCTTGCATGCTAACAATTTGGCTAAATCGTCGATGATGTCAATTGAATTCAAATCATGTCCTTCGATAAGTTTCATGATAGACTCCTCGGCATATACATCTTCGTAGCCTCGGAAAAACCAAGTTGGCACCTTGGTTATCAGGAAGGAATTCTTATGAATGGTTCCTTCAATGCCGAAATCAGATAATTCATTCAGATGCTCTTCCAGTTTAAGAGTAATCTCTTTGGTGAAGTCTAATTTGATTGGAACCAGAACTTCTTGACTGGAATGATGACGATTAGCCATATTTTTGGAATATCGCTCATAGCGGATTCTTTCCGCAGCCGCGTGCTGATCGACAAGATAAAGACCTTCTTCGTTTTGGAAAAGAAGATATGTCCCCAAATACTGACCGATGTACTCCATGTCAGGAATGGTCGGTTTTGGCTCGATAGGTGAAGTTTTATCAGTTGATTTCCCAATTTCTTCGTCACTGGATTTACCAGGCAATTCATTGTATTGCTTCTCTGATTCGAAGAAAGTCATTTTTACTTGTTCTTCGATTTTTGAATCCGGTGTTTGATATATAGGTGTTCCGCTTATTTTCGGAGTTAAAGAATTTTTGATAAGATCAAGAAGTTTCTGATACTCCGAAAACTTGATTTCTTGTTTTCTTGGATGGATGTTCACATCGACGATGGAAGGATCGCATTCAATATAAAGAATGGTGATAGGATAGCGATTTTTAGGCATAACTTGTTCGTAACAGTCTCTCACGACATTGGTCATCTTGGTATCGGATATAGCTCTTCCATTGACGAAAATATGCATATATCCGTTGGAAGAACGATTTATAATCGGATTTGAAGAATATCCTTCTATACTATAATCGCGGTTCTTTCCTTCAAATCGGAACATCTGTCTGGCGACGTCTTTCGTATAGATATTGGCGATGATATCGATTATCGAACTGTTTCCGCTACTCACGAACATCATCTTGTGATTGTTGCTGAGGCGGAAAGAAACGTGGGGATATGCCAAGGCAAAACGATCGATTAACGTCATGATAATCGCTAGTTCATACTGAGGTGATTTCAAATACTTGAATCTTGCAGGAGTCGTGTAGAAAAGCCTTGATACTGTAATCTTGGTTCCTCTATTTGCTGGAGCGACCGATTTTTCTACGAAATATCCGTCTTCCATGACAACCTTGATTCCATGCGAACCGTCGGAAGTGACGAGTTCGACTTTGGATACAGCCGCAATACTTGGTAAAGCTTCACCGCGAAAACCGAGAGAACTGATTCTAAACAGGTCGTTGACATTGGCAATTTTGGAAGTGGCGTGTCTTTCAAACGCCAAAAGAGCATCGGCTTCATCCATACCGGAACCATTATCGGTTACAGTTATGAGTGTGAGTCCCGATTCAATCAATTCAACATCAATTTGGGTAGCTTTTGCATCTAGACTGTTTTCCACAAGTTCCTTGACTACATTGGCGATTTTTTCAATTACTTCGCCGGCTGCGATCTTGTTCGCAAGCGCTGTGTCAAGTTTTTTGATAATGCTCATGTTGACTCCTTATTTCTTGGATATCTTTCGGATTTCTTCGATGACATCGTTAAGGATGTTCATCGCTTTTAATGGAGTAATATCGTTTAGATCAAGTTCTTTCAACTGATCGATTATCGATTCATATTTGTCGGCGATATCGTCATCGACTGCCAATGTTTCTTCATAATTGAATAAATCAACCGTCTGCGGTTTGATGACGTTATAACCGTGGTTCTTCTCCAGTTCGTCCAATATCTGCTTGGACCTGTTGATGACGACATTAGGCAATTTTGCCAATTTAGCGACATGGATACCATAACTTCTATCGGTAGGTCCGTCGGCTACCTTGTGTAAGAACACAATGTTTCCACTTTCTTCTTTAGCCGTCACATGGACATTATGTAAAGACTTAAGATCATCTTCGAGGTAGGTTAACTCATGATAATGGGTTGAGAAGAGAATCTTACAGTTGATTTTATGATGAGAATACTCGATGATTGCCTGTGCCAAAGCCATACCGTCATAGGTGGCTGTACCTCTTCCAATTTCATCAAAGAGTATCAATGAATTCTCAGTCGCATTCTTAAGTGCGTAATTGACTTCCAACATTTCCACCATGAAGGTTGACATTCCGCTTGATAAATCGTCGCTGGCGCCGATTCTCGTGAATATTTGGTCGAATATCGGGAATCTTGCCGATTTTGCCGGTACGAAACAGCCTATTTGAGCCATAATGATAATCAAGGCTAGCTGACGCATATAAGTGGATTTTCCGCTCATGTTTGGTCCGGTAATCAAGAGGATCTGATCGTTTTCCGTCATATGCAATGAGTTTTCGACGAATACTTCGCCAGATATTTTCTCGACAACGGGGTGTCTTCCGTCATGGATGTCAATGATTTTTCCGTCGATTATCTCCGGTTTAACATAACGATTGTTCATCGAGGCTTGGCTGAAGGCGATTATCATATCAATTTCCGAAATCTGTCTAGCCAGTTGTTGGAGGCTTGTCGTATAATCTTTGGCTCTTTCTCGGAGTTCGACGAACAATTCATATTCGAGATTGATCATCGCTTCATTGGCGCCTAAAATCATCGCTTCCTTTTCCTTCAGTTCATTGGTGATGAACCGTTCGGAATTGGATAGTGTTTGTTTTCTGATGTAACCAAATTCATCTTTCACTTGGTCCAGTTGACCTTGAGTCACTTCGATATAATATCCGAATACACGATTGTATCCGACTCTGAGTTTCTTTATTCCAGTTTTTTCACGTTCTTGTTCAACGAAGTTCTCAAGCCATTCTTCAGTATGCTTTGCGGTATAGCGTATTTCATCCAAAGTTTGGTTGAAGCCATCCTTGATGAATCCGCCTTCTTTGACGGATAGTGGTGGATTTTCGATTAATGCCGCTTCAATCAAATCGGTCAATTCTACCATGTCCGGCATTCGATCTCGATGTTCATCAGCGAAATCGTTGTCGAGATCGGATAAGGATTGCTTGATAAGCGGTATAGTCAAAAGGCTTTTCTTAAGATTGACAAGATCCTTGGCATTACAATTACCGAAACTGATTCTTCCGACTATTCTTTCCAAGTCATAGACCTTCTTCAGTTGGTCTTGAATATCGCTTCTTGTCAGGAAATTGTTATTGAAGCTCTCTACTAATGAGAACCGTTTTTCAATATGTTCTTTATCGATTAGCGGTCTTAAAATGCTTTGTTTCAAATATCTTGAACCCATAGCCGTTTCACATTTATCCAGAAGCCAGAATAAAGTGTTTTGTTTTGATTGTCTCCGGAAAGTTTCGATCAGTTCTAGGTTCTTCTTGGAGTTATTGTCAATCCTTAGATAGGAATTGGAATCAAAAACCTGTACCTTCTGCAAATGTATTAATGACTGTTTCTGGGTCTTTTCCAGATAATTGACGAGTCTTGCGAAGGCTTGAATCAAGTCCTTGTCATAGATTTCATTTATCAGATTGCGATAATAACTCGGCAAATCAACTTCATCGCTGACAGAAATAGTCAGCTCATAGGTGTTTAGATAATGTTTAATTAATCGATTTTTTAATTTTGACGGAATGACAACTTCCTTGACATTAAGATTAAGAATCTCGTTGAAAAGGATGTTGACATCTTCAGGAACCTTTTCCAGATAATTCTCTCCTGTGGTCAAATCCGAAAAAGCCAAGATGAATCCATTCTTGACTTCACTTACTGCAACAATGTAGTTGTTATCTTTTTGATCAATCGATCCATCTTCGATGATTGTTCCCGGTGTAACCAATTTAATGACTTCGCGCTTGACGATGCCTTTGGCTTCCTTTGGATCCTCGACCTGTTCGACGATTGCGACTTTGTATCCCTTTTCAACTAGTTTTTCTAGATAAAGATTGACCGCATGATGAGGTACTCCGCACATCGGAACTCTTTCCGGAGCTCCGGCATCGCGTCCCGTCAAAACTATCTCCAATTCTTTTGACGCGGTTATCGCGTCTTGGAAGAACATCTCATAGAAATCTCCAAGTCGAAAAAAGACTATATAATCGCTATAGTCTTTCTTGATTTCCAGATATTGTTGCATCATCGGAGTATAGGCAGTCGGGTCGATGTTATTCATTTGTTCTCCTATATTAATTCAAGAGGTCTGACAAACCGAAAGGCAGATTACCAGGATCTACAATTGTATAGTAGTAATATGAGTAGCCGACGAAACCGACTAAAGCGACAATCAAGACAATCGCAATAGTCCAGATGATTCTGCGACGGCGACGTTTCTTGTAGAATTTCTTGATTATTTGATTGATTTTTTCATCCAATAACTCTTTTTCTTCAGTTGTCAGAAGACTCTCAGGTTTCTTGGTTAGAGCAACTTCAGGTTTTAATTCAACTTTAGGCTCAGGTTTAGGTTGAGGTTTCGGCTCTGGGATAGGTTCAGGTTCCGGTACTGTCTCTTCAATTTCAACCTTAGGTTCTTCCTGGGTCTCTTCGACTATTTCCGGTTCAGGAACGAACTCATCCTCGACATCGAGTTCAGGAATTTCGATATCTTCTTCAACAGGAACGAACACTTCTTCAACTACCGGTTCAGGAACAACATCTTCCTCGATATCGGCATAAACTTCATCTTGAAGACTTTCAATCGGAATATTGTAGTTGAATTCATCTTTTTCAACTGGTTTATGATACATATTTCTTGCGTATTGAATATACTCGATCATGTCCTGTTTTTTCAAATCGATGGAAATTCGGAAGCCTTTTTCCTTGGCGTAGATTTCCAAATCCAAGACACTCATCTTAACCAGCAACGACGCTTCGTTTCCAGTCAAATTGAATTTTGCGGTTAGAATCTCGATAAGCTTTGCCTTGTTGATTCTTCTCGGTATGTCAACTGCATTCTTTTGACCTAATTCTTTTAAATCACCTAAAGTATATGAATTTAGCATTTCCTCGTCCCAATGATTCAGCGGAACACCGTCAAGGTATCCTGGCATTTCATGGTAAACATCCTTGAACAGCGAATAGAAATGATGATAGCTCATCACTTCCAGATCAACGGTATAATTATGCTGTAACTGCTCAAGTTCGTTGATGAAGCTATTCTTCAAGGATAATTGGTCCATATTGATGAATACTATGTCAAAAAGAAGTTCCTTGTATCTGGCAACTTCAAAGTCCAAATTGTATTTCTCAATCATCTTTTCCAGTGGATATACCGAATAACGGTTATAACCTCTTAGACGATATTTCATTTCATCGGTATAAGTTTCGTAATGCTTTTCCTCAAACACCTTAGATTTGATAGTTTCGCGAAGTAAAAAGGCGTGAATGAAAAGCGGAAGTCTTATTTTGAATTTTTCAAAGAGTTTTTTGATGTCTTCGGTAGGAATGACCACTAAACGTTTGGAAAATGCAAAATATTCCTCAGTTGTTTTGAATTTACCCATAATCTCACCCTTTTCGATTATTATATTTATATACTACAATATTATTAATCTAATTTCAAGGGGTTTACATATAAATTTAGCGATTTCCTGTAATTTTTTTTATAGTCCTCTTCAAATATCAAAACAATGCTTTCAGATGACTTCTCCATCTAGTGACCACGTCTTGGCTTTCAAAATCTTGATATCGATAATTTTACCAATCAAAGACTCATTCCCTTTGAAGTTGACAAGTTTGTTATGCTCTGTATATCCTGATAATGTATCGGTCTTGGTTTTTGACATGCCTTCAACCAATACTTTGACTATTTGACCCTCAAATCTTTTATTTCCTGCTGCGTAGCCTTCATTTACCAGGTTATTCAATTCATATAGTCTTTGTTTTGCTTCTCCTTTTGATAGAGTTACCTCGTAGTTTGCCGCAGGTGTTCCTTTTCTTGCGGAGTATACAAAGGTATAAGCACCTTCAAACCGTGATTTTTTGACCAAGTCCAAGGTCTCTTGGAAGTCTGATTCGGTTTCACCAGGGAAACCGACGATGATATCCGTTGTCAATGAGACATCCGGTATCCTGTTGTAGATCTTATTAATCAAACTCAAGTAATCTTCTTTTGTATATTTCCTGTTCATTCGTTTCAATATCGCATTAGATCCGGATTGAACCGGCAAATGGATATATGGCATGACATTTTGTTTTCTGGCAATGACATCAATCAGTTCATCCGAGAAATCCTTTGGGTGGGATGTTGTAAAGCGAATCCGGGGAATGTCGAGATTGCTGAGATCCTCCAAGAGGTCCGCAAAATGATACTTATCACCTTCCAAGTCCAGACCATAGGAATTGACATTTTGTCCCAAAAGCGTTATTTCTTTATATCCTTTGGCAATCAAGCCTTCAACTTCTTCAATGATGTATTCTTTTTGTCTTGATCTTTCTTTGCCTCTCGTATAAGGAACGATACAATACGTACAGAACTCATCGCAGCCGTACATAATATTAACCCAGGCTTTGAACCTGTTATCTCTGGCATGAGGTAAATTTTCGACAATATTGCCTTCTTCAGAATAGACCTCAACCAATTTCTTATTTTCTGTCATCACATAATAAAGATAGTTAATGAATTCATGAAGATTGTGCGTTCCCAAGACGATATCCACATGACGATATTTAGTCAAGATTCTTTCAACAGTTGCTTCTTCTTGGGACATACATCCAGCCACTACCAAAATAAGGTCGGGATTGACCTTCTTATAGCTTTTGAGTCTACCGAGTTCTCCGAAAACTTTATTTTCGGCGCTCTCGCGAACAGCACAGGTGTTTATTAGTATCAAATCAGCTGTTTCAACGGTGTCTGTCAGAGTAAAACCTTGCTCTTCCAACATGGCTCTCAAGATCTCTGAGTCGGCTTCGTTGGCTTGGCAGCCATGGGTTTGAATCAGATACTTCTTACCAATACCAAGTCCTTTGATTTCTTTATGTGGCTTGTATTCGCTGGTAATAACCCGGTTATTAAGTCTCTTTCTGGCTTTTGATAGATTGGGTAGGTTCTTCTGTTCCACGTTAGTCCTCCCTGATGTTGATGCGCTTGATCGTTTTAGTATCAAGATTCATCATAACGGCATTGAATTGCAGTTTACCAGTCTTTTCTGGTTTTACACGTTCTGGCACACCACTGATAAACTTTCGGATTCCCTGGGTGATTTCACCGCCGATAATGCTATGTTTAACTCCAGTCATTCCAACGTCGGTTATATATAAGGTCCCTTTAGGCAAAACCATCTCATCCGCTGTAGGCACATGGGTATGAGTTCCAATAATAGCATCTACACGACCATCAAGGTAATGGGCCAATGCAAGTTTTTCACTTGTGGCTTCGGCGTGAAAGTCGACTATTATATAATCCGCTTTGATATCTTTTAATAAAGCGTCTGCCTTTATAAAAGGATTATCAATTGGATCACGCATGAAAATGCGCCCCAAAAGATTGATAACGACAATTGTCTTATCATTGAACTTATATTCCACATATTCGTTACCGGGTGTTCCCGGACCATAATTGGCAGGTCTCGCAACATAAGGGAATGACAAAACTTCCGGATAGTCTTTCCGGGTGAATGTATGGTTACCTAAGGTAAAGACATTTACTCCTCGCTTTAGATAATCCTTGTAAATTTGTTCGCTTAATCCGTTACCGTCGGCGATATTCTCGCCGTTGACGATAATGAATTGCGGTTTGTGTTCTTGTTTGACGATGTCAAAATACTTGTCAAAGGCATTACGGCCTTGTTCCATATAGACATCACCAATAAATAATACTCTCATTTTTTGCTCTTTTCTAGGATATCGAAATAATCGTGTCGTCCCATTTTGCCTGAATAGTCCCAAAACAGATTATCTTGTATCATTTGTTTTATGTCTGCCATCGTTTTATAGGCAACTGCTTTTACTTCAATTGGATCTAAAATCAATGAATTCAAATCAATATCTTTTTCGACCAGATACAAATCGGTCAAATAGTTTGCCTTAGCATCTTCAATTACATACCTTTTAAGCAGTCTAAATTCTTCAACTTTTAAATTAATACCTAATTCTTCATAAGTTTCACGAATGGTCGCTTCAATACTGGTTTCGCCTGTCAATACGGCTCCTCCAGTAGCTGCCCATTGATATGGGACTGGATCATCGGTCTTGTTTCTTTGTTGAATCAAGTATTTACCAGATGTGTTGCGAATCCAGATATGCGTGACTAAATGGTATTCACCATCTTCATTCTCGCCACCGCGTTCCATTAATTTATTCAATTTGTTTCCCAATTTGTCATATAAGTCAAATATTTCCATGTTTTCTCCAAAAAGCAAAGCCTTCCTAATTCCGGAAGGCTTAGTTTTTATTTTGCGACGTCTTGTGCTCTGGTCTCTCTGATTACAGTGACCTTGATCGTTCCCGGATAGCTCAGTTTCTCTTCAATTTGTTCTTTTATCTGTTTCGCGATTACATGAGTATTGGCATCGTCTACCTCATTAGGTTTGACAATAACTCTGACTTCGCGACCGGCTTGGATGGCGAACGCTTGTTCAACACCTTTGACGGATGAAGATATTTCTTCAAGTTGAGATAATCTGTTTATGTAATTTTCGAGTGATTCCGATCTTGCTCCAGGTCTAGCGGCACTCAAAGCATCTGCTGCGGCTACGAGAATGCCGATTACCGTAGTCGCTTCTTGGTCGCCGTGATGAGTTACGATGGCATCGATTACGGCTGGATGTTCGCGATATTTTCTCGCCAACTGATGGCCGATATCGACGTGTGACCCTTCAATCTCATGGTCTACGGCTTTACCGATATCATGAAGTAATCCCGCTCTTTTGGCGATTACTTCGTTTTCGCCTAGTTCAACAGCCATCTTACCAGCCAGGAAGGCGGTTTCGATTGAATGTCTTAAGGCATTTTGTCCGTATGATGTACGGAAATGCAATCTACCAATCAATTTGGTGAGGTCAGGATGGATTCTGCCGATTCCGGTTTCGAATACGGCTTCATCGCCTTTGTCACGAATGAATTGGTCGACTTCAACTCTTGTTTTTTCGACGATTTCCTCGATTCTTGCCGGATGGATACGTCCATCTTGGATCAAGGTTTCGAGTGAGCGCTTGGCTATCTCTCTTCTAATAGGATCAAATCCTGATAGAACGACGGCTTCCGGAGTATCATCGATGATTAAATCGACTCCGGTCAATGCTTCGATGGTGCGGATATTACGGCCTTCACGACCAATAATCCGACCTTTCATCTCGTCATTTGGTAATGCAACAACTGAAACTGTGGCTTCGGCTGTGACGTCTTGCGCATATTTTTGAATGGCATTGGAAATGATTTCCCTTGAACGTCTTTGTGCCTCGTTTTTAGCCTTTTCCTCTTCTTCTCTGAGGAAGCGGTCGATTTCGCCGACCATGTCTTCTTCGACACGTTTCATGATAACTCCTCTAGCTGTGTCCTCTGACATATTAGCGATTTCGAGAAGTTTCTCGTTTTGTTCCTTGATAACATTTTCCAGTTGATAGTTCATTTCATCAAGTGCGGATTTTCGATTGTCTAAGATCTCTTCTTTGCGGTCCAAATTCACTTCACGCTTGTCCAGATTTGCGGATCTGCGGTCCAATAATTCTTCACGCTGATGAAGCTTGTTCTCACGAACAGCGCCTTCATTTCTTTTCTCTTTTAAGATTTTTTCGTTTTCTTGGTTAAGATTGTAGATTTCTTGCTTGGCTTCAAGCAATTTTTCTTTCTTTATTCTCTCCGCTTGAGAAAATGCATTGTCTATGATGTTTTGTGATTTATTCTTGGCTGTTTGGAACCCTTTCTCCACAACGGCCACTCTGATGATAAACCCAATCAGTCCACCGACAATTAGACCTAACAAACTGGAAATAATAATTTCAGTCCATGGCATATTATTATCTCCTTTTGTTATTTGATTTTCATATATTTCAAGTATGTGATCATACTAAATATACTTTTTAATACCTTTATATTATATATTAAAATGAGGTCTTAGTCAAAGCATATTTACTATTTCTTGAGTTTGATTTTATATTTCAAAAAAAAAAGAAAAACCTAGTTGAGGTTTTCCTATTTCACTGTCATTTTTTGACGAATCAAATTATTAATCTCATTTGCCATTTCCGGATTTTCAAACAGATATTTTTTTACGTTTTCGCGTCCTTGTCCGATTTTCTGGTTGTTGTATGCGAACCATGATCCCGATTTGGCGATCAATTCATATTGAACTCCCAGATCAACTATTTCACCGAGTCTGGAAATACCTTCTCCGAAAATAATGTCGACTTCAGCTGTTTTGAATGGAGCAGCGACTTTGTTTTTCACAACTTTTACTCTGGCTCCGTTACCGATGATATTGGTTCCTTCTTTTATTTGTTCGCCTTTTCTAATTTCCAACCGCACCGATGAATAGAATTTCAAAGCCCTACCGCCTGGAGTAGTTTCTGGATTGCCAAACATTACTCCAACTTTCTCACGAATCTGGTTGATGAAGATTGCGATACATTTTGATTTGGATAAGGCTCCGGATAATTTTCTCATCGCCTGTGACATCAAACGCGCTTGTAAGCCAACGTGACTGTCACCCATTTCGCCTCTAATCTCCGCTTCTGGAACCAAAGCAGCGACACTGTCGATAACCACGATGTCGACCGCTCCCGATCTGATTAATGCTTCAGCTATTTCCAAGGCTTGTTCTCCGGTATCTGGTTGCGATAGAATCAGTGAATCAATATTGACCCCTAGATTTTTGGCATATACAGCGTCAAGTGCATGTTCGGCATCGATGAAAGCCGCATACCCACCAAGTTTTTGAGCTTCAGCGATTGCATGAAGTGCAAATGTTGTCTTCCCACTTGATTCTGGTCCATAGATTTCGACGATTCTTCCTTTCGGGTAACCACCGACTCCTAAAGCTGCGTCCAAAGCAATCGAACCGGTAGATATCGTCTCGATATCCATCATCTCGACTTCACCAAGAATCATAATCGATCCTTTGCCATATTCCTTTTCGATATTCTTTAAAGCCAATTCCAAATTTTTCTCTCTTGTCTTGTCTTCCATAATATCCTCCTAGTGCTTCTATTACATAATACTGTGTGATTGTTGTTTTTCTTTAAATTGATTCAAGAATTATATGTTTATTCTTCATGAAATAATCTACTCCGGATCCGATTGTCAACAACACGGATATTGATACCATTACGATGCCAATTATATTTATTACAAAGTTGTCGACCGGCATAACGAAGAAGTAAAACACTATCGTCATCATCGTAAAAGCTGTTTTATACTTACCCCACTTAGACGCATGAAGAATGATGCCTCCGCCAACAGCCACTAATCTGATTGAAGTGACTATAAGTTCTCTTGCAAGAATAATCAATACTACCCAAAAAGGCATCCACATCGTGATTGAGCCTTGATAATTGGTTGCGTAGAAATCGCTGAAGACCATCAAAGTTCCCAGTACCAACAATTTATCCGCCAACGGGTCGATGAATTTCCCGAAGGTGGTAACGATATTTCTTGATCTCGCTATCTTGCCGTCAAAGTAATCGGTGATTGACGCCAAGATAAACAATATACCCATAATGAGGAACGACAATCCCTCGCTTCCAATAGCATTTCTAAGCACATATATCAGCACGATTGCCGGGATAATAAGTATCCTAAGCATCGTCAATTTGTTAGGTAGATTCATAATAATTCACCTCTATTAATTATATCATATTTTCGCTATAAATAAGCCTTATATGAGAAAAAAGCAACAATTTTTAGTTGCTTATTCTGCCTCAGGCAAATTGACGTTGTGAAATACGTCTTGAACGTCATCGATATCGTCTGTCATTGATATGAATCGATTGAATTTGTCCATATCTTCTTGCTCCAGAGTAATATACTCGGAAGGGAAGTATGCGACCTTGTCATCATAGAATTCCAGTTCTTTTCCGGTTTCAGTCAAAGCGTCTTTGATGCGGTCAAGATCTCCAGGTTCACCAGTAATTATTACGATATCTTCGTCGGCTTCGATGTCCCTGATTTCGATATCATTCACCATCATCACTTCCAAAGCTTCCTCTTCGCCCATGCCAGTAAAACTAATGTGAGATGCGTAGGTGTAAAGGTAAGTTACAGACCCGCTGACACCAAGTTTTCCGCCTGTTTTTGTGAAACAGCTTCTGACTTCACCATAAGTGCGGTTGACGTTGTCAGTCAGACATTCAACGATTAGTGTCGAACCTCCCGGTCCGAAACCTTCATAGCGCACCGGAACATAGTCTTCACCGACTCCACCTTTGGATTTTTCGATGTTGCGCTTGATTACATCACCAGGAACTTGTGCTTGTTTGGCTCTGTCGATAATTCTCCTTAAAGCGAGATTGCTGTCAGGATCCGGTCCGCCTTGTTTTGCGGCCATATATATCTCTTTACCGAATTTTGCGTATAATTTTGATTTATGAAGGCTGGTCTTCTCCATTGCAGCCTTTCTTACTTCATGTGCTCTTCCCATAATTGATTCACCTACTTGATTAATTTAGTAAACTTCTCGTTCAACTCTACTTTTTTTGTCTTATATAAACTTCCCAGCGCTCTTTTGAAGGCCGATTTAGACATGTGGAACGTACTACTGATAACTTCCGGATCGGACTTGTCAGTGAAAGGCATGATTCCTTCATGCACTTCCAAATACTCGAGTATGTCGATTGCGTCTTGTTCGAGTATTATCTCTTTTTGTCCGATTAGGGTACCAACGTATTCACCGTCTGGATTTTGTTTGAGGATTCTCGGACGGATGTGTTGTCCGATATGAAAGTCCTCTCGATAATTGTTTCTATGAATGAAAATCTCGTTTCCGTCTTCAGTGAAACAGATAATGCCGTTGTCAAGCAAATACATGACGTAGGCATCGACTTCTTCTTTTTCCGCAATTATTTTCTTTTCCGGAAAATGATGGGCTACTTGTTTGCGACCAATGATGTGAGCGAATAATTGTCCGTTCTTTTCAATCATTTCAACCATCAATTTATCGCCTACAGACGGCCACTTTACGCGGCTATTGGGCAAGTCGTCCAGACTCAGCAATAAATCTTTGATCATTCCGTAATAAAGAAACGCTCCGAGTTTTGGTCTGATTTCTACGACTTCCAACATGCTGACATTGCCTAAGGTAATCAACGGTTCCTTGGTGGAAGCGGTGATTCTATTCATATTATCAACATAAAGAAAGACATCGATCGACTCATTGTCTTCATATGCCTTCTTTGCTTCCTTTTTATGTAAAAATACTTCGTTTTCTCCATCAGTAAGGAGATATGCGATGTCGGTTTCCCGAAGCACATATAAAGTATTTATTCTTCCTATTTCCATTGATTCACCTTCTAATTCTTCACTGAAATATTATATCAAAAAACAAGAGATAAGTCTATACATTTACTTACCTCTCGCTATTTTGTCATATTCTCGTTTCTAGTTCTTTCAAGATAATCTCTTCCGAGTTGATTTTGAATCTTCTTGTATAATCTCTAAGCGAATAATCGCAATAATTCCAGCCTTCTCTAGCAGAGCCGATAATATATTTTTGAATCAAATCCAACAGGTTTCTTTCCTCGTATGCCTTGATGGCGAACACCAGGTTGAACTCCTTGTTTATGACGATATATTGTTGATAAGCCCCAGCTGCTCTATAATCTCCAAAACTATTCATCCAGAATTGATATCCATAACCATAATGATCATAGTCATATTGAAACTCTTCATTCTTGGTGTCGAACTGTTTAGAAGTAGCCATATCCAGATATTCCTTGGAGACTATCTGTTTGCCTTCCCAATTTCCATCATTCAGCAGCAACAATCCGAATCTAGCCATGTCGTTGGCGCTGATTTCCAATCCGGTACCGCCAAAATTGATGTTATCAACCTGAGCCCATTCCGGTTTTTCCATACCGATATGCTGGTAAAGATATTCATTCAAGAAATCATTAAGCGATCTACCTGTTAATTTGGTAACGATAGCCGACAACATCAAAGTATTGTAATTGCTATATTGAAATTTCTCACTAGGCGTGAATGCCAAAGGTACATTGAAGAATT
>CALMFM010000106.1 GCA_937862575.1 uncultured Bacillota bacterium | reverse complement strand
AACGCTCGCCCCCTACGTATTACCGCGGCTGCTGGCACGTAGTTAGCCGGGGCTTATTCAATGGATACCGTCACTGATATATCATTTCCTATATATCCCGTTCTTCTCCAATAAAAGAACTTTACAGTCCGAAGACCTTCTTCATTCACGCGGCATTGCTCGGTCAGGGTTCCCCCCATTGCCGAAAATTCCCTACTGCTGCCTCCCGTAGGAGTCTGGGCCGTGTCTCAGTCCCAGTGTGGCTGTTCAGCCTCTCAGCTCAGCTATGCATCGTTGACTTGGTGGGCCGTTACCCTCACCAACTATCTAATGCACCGCAAGACCTTCCTACACCATCGCCTTTCAGCGCCTTTAAAATTACCAACTTCTGTCAGTAACTCCTATCCAGTATTAGCTCCAGTTTCCCGGAGTTATCCTCGTGTCTAGGGTCGGTTCCTTACGTGTTACTCACCCGTTCGCCACTGACTAGTAAACTAGTCCGTTCGACTTGCATGTATTAGGCATGCCGCCAGCGTTTATCCTGAGCCAGGATCAAACTCTCCATATATCTCTATATAAATTATTTTTCTAACTCATATTATTTTTTCTATTCTCTTGGAATATTCTTTTTGGTTGTTGTTATTTGCATATGTTTAGTTTTCAAAGACCGTATTTTTGTGCCTGCTTCTTACGCACGCTTAATAATTTTATCATATGCATAAAGGCATGTCAACTGTTTTTTCTCGTAAATCAGCAGTTTTTTTCTATATATATGGTAATATCACAAAATTATCTAATTTTAGCGATTTTTTGCACAAAAAAAGCCTTGATTTTCAAGGCTGTTTTTATTTTAATAATTACTTGTTTTGATTTCTTTTATCTTCGTACATCTTTCTGTCTGAAAGTTTAATCAATTCACTTATGTTCTTGTTGTCTGAAGGATACATCGCGAAGCCACATGAGAAAGTAATCTCTCCTTCAAAACTACCTGCTTTGAATGGGTTTTCTTTAAGATACTTGCGTATAGTTTCAACTTCATCCAAACATTCATCGTAATTAGTGTCAGAGAAAACTAACAAGAATTCATCTCCGCCTATACGGCCGAATATATTCTTCTTAATTTTAGCATTACGAATTGAGTCGGCAAAATATGCCAGATATTGATCTCCCACATCATGGCCGAATTGGTCATTGATGGCTTTCAATTGATTGATGTCAATCGTTCCGATACCAATAAATTTTTTGTGATTCACTTCAATCATATTTTTCAAAAGATTCATACAATAAGTTCGGGTGAATGCTTGTGTTAGTCCATCATATCTTGTCGGTCTTAAAGCCGCTTCATAAAGGTGATGAATTGTTATAATTATTTCTAGCTCAGTGGCTAATTGTTTAATTAGATATTTATCTTGCTCAGTGAAAATATTTTCTGAATCAAAATTATCCAGATTGATTGACCCAAAGAATCCATCTTCAAATTTAAAAGAACAAGTCAGACATGACTTAGCCACATTTACCGCTTCAACGAAAATTTCATTGGTCTTTGCTTCACCGATATGAATTTCATCAAACACCTGTAGGTTTTTGATTACTGTAGGTTCATATGGATCGTCAAAATGTGCTTGGAAAAGGTCTTTGTACTTTAGGTTGACTCGCTTTAGGTTCTCCAAGCGATACCCTTTAGCGGCCATGTATTCCATGTTGTCATTTTCTCGAAGAATCAATATGCTTCCGGCTTGTGCATGAGCAATCAACTCTAAAGATTCGTCTAATACCAATTGTAAAACATCGCCTAGTTCTTCGTTTCTTAGCACTTCCTGTGTAAGTTTTAACATAGCAGCTGTAATTGAATGACTTTGCTTTAAAGCTTTGTTGGTATTCTCTAAAGCGGTTATTGCTGTTGATATATCTTTGTTCGTTTCATCAAGTTCTTCTATGCTTTTCTTTTGCCTTGCATATATTACATGGTGAATCCACGAAGTTATATAACCGATAACCACAGCCATTAGCGACACTTCTAAATGTGTTATGAAATTTATATTATCTACTCCATATAATAATACGCTCAAAACATTAAAGAATATCGCAGAGTAAATAAATATGACAAATCTCTCTAAACGACTATAAACCTTAACCCATGACAGAATCATCATGATAACCATAAAGGATACTGCTTGAAAAATAAAGGCAGAAAACACATGAAGCGATGTAATGCAAATTGTTACCAATAAATAAGGATATGCTTTAATGAAGGCCAATGCTGTTTTGCTTTTTTGAGGTATAATCTTAATATTAATGAATAACATAATAATCATTACTAAGAAAGACGCAATTACATACCAAATATAGTCTTCTCTATTAACAAAGACTGAAGAATCGGCTACTAAATAAGTTAAAAGTTCCTTTAAAAATACAAAAAAGGAACTCAATATTCCGAAAATAATTGCATACTCGTAGTCATCGGCCCCAAATTTGATGTTACGAATATGATCGTAAAACCTTTTGAATAGACTTTCTTTTTTATGCATTACATTTAATTCTCTTTCTACCTTACCCACTGCAATTATACACTAACTCTTAAGAAACTTCAACCTTGCATCTAATATTAACATAATATTCAAATCAAATACATATGCAGGATAATAAAAAAGGCTTGTCATAAAGACAAGCCATAATTATTTATTCTTCGAAATTGGCGAAGATGTCTTCTTCCTCTTCCGGTTGTTCATAACTGAATTCAAGGTCTCTAAGTATTCCGGTTCCGGCTGGAATCAGACCACCGATGATGACGTTTTCCTTCAATCCGAGCAATGGATCTTTTTTACTGTTGATAGCCGCATCTGTCAAAACTCTAGTGGTCTCTTGGAATGAAGCTGCCGACAGGAATGATTCAGATCTCAAACTTGCTTTGGTGATACCAAGCAGGATTGGTCTCGCAATTGCTGGTTTCAACCCAGCTGCGAATACTTTTTTATTGGCTTCAATGAACTGGCTGATTGACACCTGACTACCTGGCAGTAATTCAGTGTCTCCTTCAAGAATAACAGTTAGTCGTTTCGACATTTGTCTAACGATTATCTCGATGTGTTTGTCGGAAATGTCAACCGCTTGTGAACGATATACTCTCTGTACTTCAGAAAGGATATATCTTTGAACGGTTTCCATGTTCGTCACTCTCAACAATTCTTTAGGGTCAATTGTTCCGTCAGTCAATTGATCTCCGGCTTTTACGGTATCATCTTTTTCTACGCGAGGTTGAACATTGGAGTTCGTTTCATAAACCTTTTCTTCAATATCATTCTTGATAGTAATTATGAATCTTTCCTCAACTGGTTCGATTTCAATTACTTTTCCTGAAATCTCGGAAATTATCGCTCTGGATTTTGATCTTCTGGCTTCGAAAAGTTCTTGAACTCTAGGAAGACCTTGGGTGATATCCTCACCGGCAACACCTCCGGTATGGAAGGTTCTCATGGTCAGCTGTGTTCCTGGCTCGCCAATTGATTGGGCAGCTATAGTACCTACCGATTCACCCACTTCAGCTTTTTCTCCGGTTGCGAGGTTTTGACCGTAACATTTACGACAAATTCCTACTTCCGCAGTACAAGTCAAAGCAGTTCTGATTGGCACTGATGTAATGCCCATTGCGATTATTGATTTAGCGAGGGTTTCGCTGATGTATTGATTTCTTTCAATAACTACTTCACCAGTTTCAGGATGAATTACATCTGCGGAAGCATATCTTCCTGTGATTCTTTCTTCCAGTGACTCGATGATTTTACCGTCGCGATCAACGATTGCTTCAACCCGACTGCCTTTATCAGTGCCGCAATCTTCAATTGAGATTACTACATCTTGGCTGACATCAACCAACCGTCTTGTCAGATAACCTGATTCCGCAGTTTTCAATGCGGTGTCGGTAGATCCTTTTCTCGCACCATGGGTGGAGATGAAGAACTCGGACATGGTAAGCCCTTCACGGAAGGAAGCTTTGATTGGTAACTCGATGGTTTCACCGGTTGGGTTGGCCATAAGTCCACGCATACCGGCTAATTGGGTGAAGTTGGAGGCGTTACCTCTGGCTCCGGAATCACTCATCATAAAGATTGGGTTTTCAATGTTCAGTTCCTTGATAAGTCCGTCTTGGATCTCGTCTTTGGCAGTTTTCCATTCTTCGATAACTAAATTCTTTCTCTCGCCGTCTGTAAGCATACCAAGGTTATATAACTCGGTAATTTCATCAACTTTCTCATCGTGTTTTGTAAGAATGTCTTGTTTCTTTGAATAGACTTCAACATCCGATGCCGATACAGTAATACCGGAAATGGTCGAATACTTGAATCCGATGTTTTTCATCTTGTCAAGCATTTTTGAAGTTTCATTTATTTTATAGATTGCGAAGATTTCCGCGATTATAAGACTCAGGAATTTCTTCTTGAAAGGAGATACCACTTCCATTTTCTTGATTTCTTCCGGAATGTTTTTTCCAGGAGCTATGAAGTAAATGTCAGGTGTTTTTTCCTGCAGATTAATCGGAGTAGGTTCATTGATGTAAGGGAAGCTCTTTGGAAGAATTCGGTTGAATATCAATTTCCCAGCTGTGGTCACCAAATAATGGTTGGTGAATTGCTCTGGAATCTTGTTTGAAAAACTGAATTCTTTGTCTTCTTCAATTTTCTTCTTCTCGTTTTTGGAATTTTCATTTTCATGAATTTCCGAATCGAATCCAATACCTCCCTCAGTTTGATGGAAATTATACTTGAAATCATTATCATCAGTCATCTTTATTGCTATTCTTGAATGCAAACTGATAATCTTGTTTTCATAAGCAAGCATGACTTCATCATAGTTGCGGTATACAGTTCCTTCACCAGGTGCGTTTGGATCTTCAAGGGTCAGGTAATAGTTACCCAAAACCATATCTTGTGATGGAGTAACGATAGGTTTACCATCTTTAGGAGCCAATATGTTGTTTGATGCGAGCATCAAAACTCTAGCTTCTGCTTGAGCTTCTTCAGAAAGAGGAACGTGAACAGCCATCTGGTCACCATCGAAGTCGGCATTGAATGCTGGGGTAACAAGTGGATGCAAACGAATGGCTTTTCCTTCTACAAGTTTCGGTTCGAAAGCTTGGATACCTAGTCTATGCAATGTCGGAGCACGATTAAGAAGAACAGGATGTTCTTGAATTACGTCTTCCAATACAGCCCAGATTCTTCCATCAAGTTTCTCGATAAGATTCTTGGCGCTTCTAATATTGTTGGAAATACCTCTTGCAATCAATTCTCTGATAACAAAAGGTTTGAACAAGGTGATAGCCATTTCTTTTGGCAGACCACATTGATACATTTCCAAATCCGGACCGACAACGATAACCGATCTACCAGAGTAGTCGACGCGTTTGCCAAGTAGATTTTGACGGAAACGACCTTGTTTACCTCTCAACATATCAGATAAGGATTTTAAGGCTCTATTTCTTTCAACCACCATTTTTCTTCCGCGCTTGGAGTTGTCGATCAAAGCATCGACTGCTTCTTGAAGCATACGTTTTTCATTTTTGGTGATTAGATGCGGTGCTTTCTGTGCAAATTGTCTTTTCAGACGATTATTTCTGTTAAGGATTCTTCTGTATAAATCGTTTAAATCGGTCGTTGCGAATCTACCGCCATCAAGTTGAACCATTGGTCGCAAGTCAGGTGGAATAACCGGCAAGACTTCAAGAACCATCCATTCAGGTTTGTTATCACTGTTTTTGAAAGCTTCGACAACATTAAGTCTTTTTACTATTTTTTCTCTTCTTTGTTTGGAAGCTGTCTTGAGTTCGACTCTAAGTCTTAGAGTTTCTTCTTCAAGGTTCAGTTTCTGCAATAAGTATTTAATCGCTTCCGCGCCGGTCAAGGCTTTGAATCTTGAACCGTATTCAAAATACTTGTCGGTATACTCATGCTCAGAAAGTATTTGTTTGAATTCAAGGTCGGTGTCTCCGGCCTCAACTACTATATATGATGCAAGATAGACTACTTCTTCGAGATCACGAGCTTTCAAATCAAGCAGGATGGCAAGGCGTGAAGGCGAGTTTCTAAGGTACCAGGCATGAACAACCGGAGCTGCCAATTCGATATGACCCATTCTCTCTCTTCTTACTTTGCTTTCAGTATATTCAACGCCGCAAACTGGACATTTTTTTCCAGGATGCGAACTTCTTTTTGATTTGTTGGAGCAGGCGCATTGATAGTCTTTGGTAG
The DNA here is from genome assembly GCA_937862575.1 of uncultured Bacillota bacterium. GTDB lineage: Bacteria > Bacillota_I > Bacilli_A > Izemoplasmatales > Hujiaoplasmataceae > 4572-104. The sequence continues at coordinate 41,376 of CALMFM010000106.1, read as the reverse complement.
GTCCGAAAATGACTTCGCAGAACAATCCGCCTTTTTCCGGTTTCAGTGTTCTATAGTTGATGGTCTCGTGTTTTTCTACTTCGCCGAATGACCAAGAACGAATTTCTTCAGGAGATGCTAATCTGATCTTCAAATGTGAAAATTTTTGACTCATTTATCTCATCTCCTTCTCATTGAAAACCATATTTCGTGATGTAATCTTCACGATCAGGTTCTACCAGACTCTTATTAACTTCGTTTACTCCGGTGTCTCTGTTGATAAGTTCAACATAGATTCCTAAAGAACGTAATTCTCTTGTCAAAACTCGGAATGATTCAGGCAAGCTAGGTGCTGGAATCGGATCTCCGTCGACTATTGCTTTAAATACTTTGTTTCTTCCAATGATATCATCGGACTTGACCGTTAACATTTCTTGCAAGGTGTAAGCTGCTCCATAAGCTTCAAGAGCCCAAACTTCCATTTCTCCGAAACGTTGACCACCGTTTTGAGCTTTACCGCCCATAGGTTGTTGAGTAACCAATGTGTAAGGACCGACACTTCTTGCATGAAGTTTATCGTCGACCATATGGTCAAGTTTAATCATATACATAACGCCTACAGAAACATTGTTTTCAAATTTTTCACCGGTTCTGCCGTCATATAATGTGTATTTTCCATCAGGAGTCATGCCTGCTTCGTGCATAATATTCGCTAGATCATCTTCGTTGACCCCATCAAATACCGGTGTAGCCACATGAATTCCTAATTGTTTGGCAGCCATTCCAAGATGTATTTCTAGTACTTGTCCAATGTTCATACGTGATGGAACACCTAGAGGATTCAGCATGATGTCGATTGGAGTGCCATCTGCCAAGTATGGCATATCTTCTTGTGGAAGAATCTTGGAGATAACACCTTTGTTACCATGTCGTCCAGCCATCTTGTCACCTTCAGAAATCTTACGTTTTTGAACGATGTATACTCTGACTGACATATTAACACCAGGATTAAGCTCATCTTCTCCTCTTCTGAATACTTTTACAGAGTGAACAATTCCGCCACCGCCGTGAGGTACTCTAAGTGATGAGTCACGAACTTCACGTGATTTTTCACCGAAGATTGCCAATAACAATTTTTCTTCAGGAGAAGGATCGGTTTGCCCCTTAGGCGTTACTTTACCGACAAGAATATCTCCTTCCTTGACTTCAGTTCCTGGGACCACTATGCCCATTTCGTCAAGGAATTTACGGCCTTCATCACCAACGTTAGGAATTTCTCTTGTGAATTCTTCCTTGCCAAGTTTAGTGTCTCTGGCTTCTATTTCATATTTTTCAATGTGTATTGATGTATAAACGTCTTCTTTAACAAGTCTCTCGTTCATGATAACGGCGTCCTCATAATTGTAACCATTCCATGTCATGAATGCCACAGTTACATTTCTACCGATTGCTAGTTCGCCTTGATCCATCGAAGGTCCATCAGCGATAATATCACCGACTTTTACTTCTTCGCCTATTTTAACGATAGGAGTTTGATTGATGCAAGTTCCTTGGTTAGATCTCATGAATTTTAACAATTCATATCGATCAAGATGACCTTCATTATTTCTAATTTTGACCAGTTTGCCATCGACAGATTCGACAACGCCGGCATTTTCGGCTATCAAAGCCGTACCGGAGTCATGTGCAATTTTATATTCGATACCGGTACCGACAAACGGAGCTTCAGGTTTCAACAAAGGAATTGCCTGACGTTGCATGTTGGCACCCATCAAGGCGCGGTTGGCGTCATCGTGCTCAAGGAAAGGAATCGAAGCCGTTGAAACGGAAACGATCTGTTTTGGAGACACGTCGATATAGTCACATCTTGTTCTTGGGAAGATTTTTGTTTCGCCATTGTATCTAGCAACAACGCGTTCTTCTTTGATAGTCATATCATCGTTCAATTCAACGTTTGCTTGAGCGATAATGACGTTTCTTTCTTGGTCAGCGGACAAATAAACCATTTCATCGGTTACTTTTCCGCTTTCCCTGTCTATTCTCAAATATGGAGTTTCCATAAACCCATATTTGTTAACTTTTACATAGCAGGCCAATGAGTTGATCAGACCGATGTTTTGACCTTCTGGCGTTTCAATCGGGCATATTCTACCATAGTGTGATTGATGCACGTCACGAACTTCAAACCCGGCTCTGTCTCTGGTAAGACCACCAGGTCCAAGTGCTGAAATTCTTCTCTTATGAGTGATTTCATCCAATGGATTTGTTTGTTGCATAAATTGGGATAACTGGGAACTTCCAAAGAATTCTTTGATTGATGATGTTAAAGGTCTGATATTGATCAGATTTTGAGGAGTAATTTCACGAGGATCCTTGGTTGACATTCTATCTTTGACGTTCTTTTCCATTTTAGCCAAACCAATACGGAATTGGTTTTTAAGCAATTCACCGATTAGTCTCAATCTTCTGTTCCCGAGGTGGTCGATGTCATCTAGTGATCCAACACCATTGAACAGGTTAAGATAATATGAAACGCTGGCAAGAATGTCAGATGTTGTTATATGAAGTTGGTTTTCTTTTGAATTGTTACCTACAAGTCTCAAGTCATTTGAGAAATTGCGATCGCGTACTTTTACGTCAAGAACTTCAACATATACGTTTTTAATGATGTTCTTTACGAAATCAATATTTTCATCATCGGAAGTAACTTCGTGTTTCTTTTCTTTGTCATTAAGATGTTGCAATTCTTTTTCCAAATCGTTATCGAATTTGACCTTCTGAGTGATTGCGGCTCTGTTCTTTTCCAAAAGTTTGATTTTCTTTTCATCAAATCTTGTAGTTTTCGCTATCAATATTTCGCCGGTTTCAGGATCAATTATGTCACTATTGGCAATTACTTCCACGTCTCTGTTTATAAGTTGTCTGACTCTTGAAAGGACATCCAATTTTTGGTTAACCTTGAATCTACCAACTGATGCCAAATCATATCTTTTCTCATCAAATAAACGAGAAACAAAGAATGATCTTGCTCCTTCGATTGTAGCTGTTTCGCCTTGACGAATCTTGGCGTAGACTTCTTTCATCGCTTCTTCGGAGTTTTGGGTCAAGTCTTTATCAAAAGTATTGTCTAGAAATTCATGTTCTCCAAACAATTCAACTATTTGTTTTCTTGTAGATAAGCCTAAAGATTTGATTAGGGTTGTCAAATAGATTTTTTTCGAACGGTCGACTTTTGCATACAATAGGTCTTTGGAACCCATTTCAAATTCAAGCCAAGCTCCTCTTGTAGGGATTACTTGACCGAGATATTTTCTTTGGAGGGTTTTCTTGTCTACTTCTTCGGAGAAAAACACTCCAGAAGAGCGGACGATTTGTGAAACTATAACTCTTTCAGAACCGTTAATTATGAAGGTTCCGACTGGGGTCATCATCGGGATGTCTCCCATGAATATTTTTTGTTCCTTGATGCTGTCTGCCTGCAAGATCTCTCCTGTTTCAGGATCAACAACATCGCGATGTTTCAACCTGACGCTTACTTTAAGAGGGCAAGCGTATGTTACATCTTTTATCTTACATTCTTGAACCGAATATTTCGCGGGTTCCAACTCGAAATCATTGAAATATAGTTCGACGTTTCCGTTAAAATTAGTAATTGGAGAAATGTCCTCAAGCAATTCTTTCAAACCTTGATCCTTGAACCAATCGAATGATGATGTCTGAACTTCGATCAAATTAGGTAATTCGACGTTAGACTTTACTCTCGAGTAATTTCTTCTCTCTCTTGCTTTTCCGTATTTTACGGTATTATAATTCACAAAATCACCCCATAAAATTTTTATTTTAAAACACATGCATGCAAAAAATGCGCATTCTATCGCATTTTAATATTTTAACACAATACTGCAACTTAGTCAATTATTTTATACATTGTATAATCATATATCCAGCCTTTTTATTTATTGTATCTACTTTGCTATAAATACCTTGGCAAAATTTCTTTGCGGACTCTCCTCCAAGCTGTTTATGAATGACAAAAATTAGTCTTCCATCATCTGTTAAATGAGTAGCGGATTCAGTCAGCAAATCTTGTAACAATTGCTTACCGGCTCTAACAGGAGGATTAGAAATTATCAAGTCAAATGACTCATTGATGTTCTCATATCCTTCACTTGCGATTATTGTTGCTTCAACACCATTTGCTTTGGCATTTTTCTTTGCCAGTCCTAGTGCTCTTTCATTAACATCCGACATAGTAAGTTCTATTTGTGGATTGTATGTTTTGTAAACAATGCCGATAGGTCCATATCCACAACCTAAATCCAGCACCTTTTTCCCGGAAATATCCTTTACGGTTTCAAGCAATAATCTTGATCCAAAATCAAGTCCGGCTTTGGAAAAAACTCCATTATCGGTTAGAAAATGGAATGGTTTCTCGGATATCTTGAAATAGATGTCTTTCTCGTCTGTTTCGAGATTGATATTTTTATTAAAATAATGATTCAAATCTATTGTCCCCTTAAAACGCTAAAAACCTGAGACAAGCTCTCAGGTTTTATGTGTTTGCAAGATAATTATTTAAGTTCTACAGTTGCGCCAGCTTCAGTCAATTTAGCAGCGATTTCTTTAGCTGCATCTTCTTTGACTTTTTCTTTGATTGCTACCGGTGCTGAGTCAACCAATTTCTTAGCTTCGATTAATCCTAAGCCAGTTAATTCTCTGACGACCTTGATAACTCCAACTTTAGATGCGCCAACGTTAGCAAGAATTACGTCGAATTCCTTTGGACCTTCGTCAACCACTTCAGCTGCTGCGGCTGCTGGAGCTGCGGATACTGCTGATGGATCGATTCCGAATTCTTCCTTCATTGCATCGATTAATTCTTTGATTTCCAAAATTGTCATTTCTTTTAAAGCTTCGATAAAGTCTTTAGCGTTGATTTTTGCCATTTGATTTTCCTCCTAATTAATTGGTTTGTTCAGATTGCTCTGATTCTTCTTTTGTCAGCAAGTCCAAGCCGATAGCTAAGTCTCTTAGTGGAGCGTATAGCTGGGTAGCCAACATCGCAAGCAATACTTCTTTTCCAGGTAATGCTGCTATTTCTTTGATTTGTGCGGCTAGATAGTAAGCGCCGTCCACAACTCCCGATTTGACGATGAGTTTAGGATTTTTCTTGGCGAATAGATGAAGCACTCTAGCTGCTGCCACCGAGTCGTTAAATGCAAAGATGACTCCGTTAGGTCCGTTCAAGTCTTCTGATATGGCACCGAATCCAACATTCTCAGCTGCTCTTTTTGTAATGTTGTTTTTGATAACCATCAGTTCGCAACCTTCTGCGCGCAATTGACGACGCAGTTCTTCGGTTTTTTCAACTGTCAATCCGCGATACTCAGCGAGTACTACGGATTTTGCACCTGACATCTTCTCGGTGATCTTTTCTACTTCTTTCGCTTTTAATTCGATAATGTTCTGATTAGCCATTGAAAGACCTCCTTATGTCTTTTAAATAGAAAACCTCTCTTCTGCTGGAGAAAAGAGGAATAAATAAACTTTATTTATTGGTTTACTCTTTGTCTCGGTAGGATGATTAAGCAGCGCCCCTACTGTCTTAGATAAAGTTATTTATTTTTTTAGAGTTCGACTTTTACGCCAGGTCCCATCGATGATGAGATGGCAACGTTTTTAATATAAACACCCTTGACTGTCGACGGTTTGATTCTTTTTACCAAATCAGAAACGGACGTTATATTGTCTACTAAATTCTGAGTTTCAAAAGAAACTTTTCCAACGACAACCTGGATATTTCCAAATTTGTCGACACGGTAAGTGATTTTACCGCCTTTTGATTCTGTAACTGTTTTTTCGATATCCATTGTAACAGTTCCGGTCTTAGGGTTAGGCATCAAGCCTTTAGGTCCCAACAGACGGCCAATCTTACCTAATGTAGCCATCATGTCCGGCGTAGCGATTACAACGTCGAATTCGAACCAACCGCCCTTGATTTGTTCAATCAGGTCGTCGTCACCTACATAGTCCGCTCCGGCATCTTGAGCTTCCTTGGCTTTCTCACCTCTCGCAAAAACCAATACTCTTTTGGTTTTTCCGGTTCCGTGAGGTAACACCAATGCTCCTCTAAGATTTTGTTCTGCCTTACGAGGATCTAAGTTCAGGTTGAAGGCCAATTCTACAGATGCGTCGAATTTTTCGAATGATAATGATTTTACCAACTCAACTGCTTCTGCCAAAGGATATTTCTTTTGCTTATCGAATTTTGATAAGGCTTCAGTATACTTTTTTCCTTTTTTTGCCATTTTGTTTTCCTCCTATATTTGGTTTTAGCGGAATGTCCTCCCATTATATAGTTGTATATATTAACAACCAATACACTTAGTCTTTTACGACAATTCCCATGTTTCTTGCTGTACCTTCGATGATACGTGAAGCTGCTTCGACGTCATTAGCGTTCAGGTCAGGCATTTTGATTGTAGCGATTTCACGCAATTGTTCTCTTGTGATTGTCGCAACAGGTTCCTTGCCGGCTTTACCCGAGCCTTTTTGAATCTTGCATGCTTTCTTTAAAAGATCGCTTGCTGGCGGAGTTTTGGTGATGAATGTGAATGATCTGTCATCATACACAGTCAGCACTACAGGGATAACGCTGCCAACTTGATCTCTCGTCATATCGTTGAATTGTACACAAAATTGTTGAATGTTAACTCCGGCTTGTCCGAGAATCGGACCAATCGGTGGTGCAGGTGTTGCTTTTCCACCAGGCACTTGGAGTTTAACAACCGTCTTAATTTCTTTAGCCACGAAAGACACCTCCTTATTTTCGTGATGTGGTTCATTGGGTTTTTACCCTCCCACACAATGTACATTTTACACGCTGAATTATTATATAATATATACCTAACGTTGTCAAGATTTTTTTATTGAAACCTCGCATTATTTTATATGTCGTATTTAACGTTGATTTCTGATGGCGTTTTACGCAACAAATTGAACACTGGGAGCATTCCAAACATCAGGTTTAGAACATAGATGAAAATGATACCTCCGATAAAATATGTAAATGGCAGGTAGAAGAAAGACAACGTCCCTTCAGTCATCACTTGGACTCTATAAATCAAGAACGACATTGCCAGATAACCGGTTAGAGCTCCTATTGTTGTTGTGGCTATTATTTCTCCAACGAAGATCTTGTAGATATCTCTCTTTGTAGCGCCAATCGAGCGGTAAATTCCAATTTCTCTAATTCTACTTAACATACTCGACCGCATCATGAAATAGATATATACGATAATACCAGCCAGAACAATAATGACAGTTCTAAGTTGCGCTGCATTTTCTTGATATAAAGCGGTTAAATAAGTCTCTTTTTGACTTTCGTATGCATTTGATGCTGTATAGCCATGATCCAAAGCGATTATATCCTCTATCGCTTGATCCAAGTCATCGGAATAAAAATATAATCCCGAACTGTCGCTCCAGTAGTTATAGGCCGAAACGTAATATTGCACTTGATATTTGATTATCTGTTCAACGTCTGCATCAGGTAATGTGAAATAGTATTCAACATTAGTAGATAAGTAATCCTCGTCTGCAGAGAATATGCCAACTATCGTATAATCTTTCCCTTCATAGGAAAATGTATCGTCTAATTCGAATCCGACCATTTGTGAACCTATTAGTATTTCATCGTCGTTTTCCACATCGCGGCCATCTTCAATAACAATTCTTTCTTCAAGGGCTCCATAAGGAAGATATTCTCCACCAAATTCCGTAAATGCTAAAATAGCACTATCCTTAACCGCGATTGTCGGAGCGCCGGTATCGATGATACCAACTATTTCAAATCCAATGTTTTGTTGTTCATTGTAATAATCTCCATATCCATAATCATAATAATATGCATTTGATGCATACACGGTATGTCCGATGAATCCAGTTATGTCAGTGATATTTAAATCAGTAAATTTCTTTCCTTCCAACAATAGATCCAAAATCCAACGGTCGATAACGATTTCCAAAGTGTTTTCCGGAAGTCGACCAAGCATTAAATCATCATCACTGATTTGAGACACTTTTATTGGATATGCATAAGCTCCCGCGTTTATGTCCCCTTGATAGAAATCTGCGAAATCATAGTTTATCGTGACTGCATTATAATACGGTGACCATTCAATATTATCAACATTGTCCAAGATATAATCAATGTCAGTTGAAGTGAAAAAGTCATCTGTTTGTACGCTAACCAAATTCTGTGACACTTTTAGATAATTCTCTTCACTATTCCGAGTCAAATTACCAAAGGTCGCTATCTGATAAGCAATAAGTGCAGATATTACAAAGTAGGCAAAAAGGAATAACTTGCCAATAACTTTCCTCGGGCTAAGCATCTTGATGAATCCATTGCGAATTGATCTGCCTAACTTGATATAGGATCTCTTGGTAGATGTTTGTTGGATGGTTCCGAATTGGTGTAAGTCAAAACTATATTCCAATGCATCTTCGGATTGTTTAGCCTTGTAGTGTTCGTTAACCAATCTGATTTCCGTGTCGTCGGTCAGATACTTAATCTTCTTTTGACTCTTAGCTCTTATATAAACCGAGTCCTTGACCTCAACTATTTGAAAACTCAGACTATCGTCTTTTGAAGCTTCATAGTATCTCTCTATTCCGCTTCCGGATAGAGACTCATCTTTATGAAGGTCCTTTAGATAAATGATTCTTTCATCTTTGTGTTCAAAAGATTTATTTCCCAAGTTGTCTATATCGCTAGTGATTACTCCGTCTAAAAGCGTAATTACTCGGTCAGCATAAAAATCAACAAGGCTTCTTTCGTGAGAAACCAAAATCACCAAACATTCTTGTGATATTTTTTTAATAATGCTCATGACTTCAAAAGTATTATTGGCATCGAGATTACCTGTTGGTTCGTCGGCTAAAACAACCTTCGGGTTCTTGGCAATCGCTCTTGCGATGGCAACGCGTTGTTGTTGACCACCGGAAAGTGCTTGAACATTACGTCTGCGATAATTGTACATTCCAACGCTTTCCAGAACATAATTGATTCTTTTTTCAATTTCATCCTTGTCGTAAAGACCGGCCATATTCAAAGCCAGTTCGATGTTTTCATATACTGTTTTGTCTTCAACGAGATTGTAATTTTGGAAAATATATCCCACATACTTGTTGCGAATAATATCCCATTCAAGTGGTCTGTATTTGGACATTACGTGTTCATCGAAAGCAATCTCGCCAGATGCAAATTTATCTAGTCCGCCAATTACGTTCAAAAGCGTTGTTTTACCACAGCCTGATGGACCCGTCAACGCAACTAGACCCTTTTCAGGGAATTCTAATGTTGTATTGTTTATAACATGTATTTGATTTGCTTTGCCCTTATTGAAATACTTATTTAGGTTTAATAGTTTAATCATGATATTCTACTCCATACTGGTTTTCAGAGTGGTTTGCACCGTGTTTCTGAAAATCCTATTTGAATATTTTCTCGATATGATCAACGACATCACGATGAGCATGAAGAAGAATACAATATAATTACTGAATCCGAAAACCTTAAGGGCATAGAAGATTCCATATTGCGATATGGTATCTGGAAGGCTCAGATTAATTGCTAAAAATATTATATATGCGACTATCACCACAAAGATATTTTCGATGTAGATGAATAGTTTGATAGCTCCCTGATTGGCGCCAATTGTACGATATATTGCATAGTCATGTAGTTTGGTGTTGATAATCGCTCTAAATATTACATATGTTATAAGAGTCGAACCAATCATAACCGCAAAGTTCAATGCAATCATTCCGATATTCATCAACAATAGGATCAATCCTTGGAATTGATCGATCGGTTCGGAATCGAAAGGATATACGACTTTATATTGCCTTGTGAATACTGTTCCAGGTATTCTCGATATTGTACCAATAAGCGAGGTAACGCCGATTTCTTTGTCTGTCAACAGAGAAACTTGATACACCTCATCATATGTCATGGCATTCAATGTATTGCTGTTCATATAAAAAGCAGTACCCCATATATAGTCCGATGTCACTATTAATTCTATATCGTTGAATACTCTTGAAGTGTAGTAATCCTCAACGCTTACAGATACATCATAGAAACATGCATCATCATCACAGAGTTTTGCTACAGTTGCTGCTGTTGTGAGAATCTGGTTATCTTCAAGGTCTTCGTCAATATAAATCCTTGCCGCTGAACCATTGAAGAATAATGTTTCATCATCTCCTATTATCTCTAAATTAAGAATATATGTAAAATACCACAATTTCTGTAACTCTTCTAAAGTATTATCTGTTACAAAGAAATAATTTTCACCAAGCGCTTCTTGGCTGACTGCCAATTCAGCAGTATCGACCATTCCAACAATCTTGTAGCTGGTTTGATCAGCTCCCGTATTGGAATATACAGTCAACGGTAAGGCATCTTCATAATAATCAATCAATGCTGTGTGGACAGATACAACTACCTCGTTATCAGCTGTTGGCATCACTCCAAATTTCAGCATCGTCTCATCAATCAAATCCAAAGGCAAATATGATCCGCTGAAATAATCACGATCATAATCAAAATCTAGCCCGGCAGTCTGAAAACCTACTCTAACATCAAGTAGATAATCGAAAGCGACAACCGATCTAACGTTGTCATAGTCATTTTCAAGTTCTGCTAGTTGGTCTTCGGTAAAAGCCGAATTATCCATGTTTCTCAAAACTACACGATTCGGATTTGTGTTATTAAAATAATAATTGTAATTGTATGTTGTCGTGTCAGTCACTATTTGATAAGCCCCATAAGCCAAAGCCACAAAGAAACTGAAGAAAGCGAAGATTAATATCATTAAGATGGTCTTTTTAGGAACAGACAAAAGGTTTCTTAGTGATATTCCTAAGTAATCTCGATATTTGATTCTATGCTCGGAATCAGGAATGTCAGGCAAATCTAGCTTATTAACTTTTTTAAGATTTAAATCCTCTACTATTTCGCCATCGAAGATTCTAATCTTTCTGGTGGCGTAATCTTTTACCTGATTGAAATCATGGGTAACCATAACGACAAGTTTTTCTTTTGAAATCTCGTATAGCAATTCAACGATTTGTTTTGCGGATTCGGAATCAAGATTTCCAGTTGGTTCATCTGCAGCGATGATTGGACAGTCTTTAGCCAACGCTCTGGCAATGACAACTCTTTGCTTTTGACCGCCAGACAGTTTTGTGGCTTTGTGATTCATATGATCTTCAAGCCCGACTCTTCGAATAATTTCTTTGGCTCTTGTTCTAATTTTTTGTTTCGGATACCCTGATAAAATCAAAGGTGCTTCTACGTTTTGAAGTACGGTATAAGAATCAATCAGATTATAATTTTGAAAGACGAATGCCACATACTTTTTACGATAATTCTCCATATCGGATACAGAAAAGTATGATGTCTCTTTTCCGTTTATGTACATTTCTCCATCTTCATAGGAGTCAATCCCTGAAATCACATTCAAAAGCGTCGTTTTACCAGAGCCTGATTCTCCGACTATGGCTACGAACTCATTTCGATGCAATTCAAGATTTACTTTCCTTAAACCTAGAGCAATAACATTGTTTGAACTATAGAATTTCGATACATTTACCAGTTTGATCATATCAAGAAGTCCTTTCAGTTACAAAATATCGACATTTATCAATTTATTATATCATAGATATTTTTTGCAACAAAACAAAGCTATAAAAAAAGTCAGATATCAAATCTGACTTAAATTACTTCTACTTCGGTAAAATCCAATTCCATCGCTGTTTGTCTACCAAACATTTCGATAAGAACATGTACTTTGCCTTTCTCTTCGTCCAAGCTTTCGACAGTGACGATTTGTCCGGCCAATGTTCCGGCGGCGACTTTGACTTTCTGACCAGGTTTGACATTGAGTCTCTGAACAGCTAACATACCGCACTTTTTAAGAATTGGGTTGATTTCATCTGGTTTCAGAGGAATCGGTTTTGTACCACCACCGCTAGATCCAAGGAATCCGGTTACGCCAGGTGTGTTTCTGACGACGAACCATGAATCGTCGGTAACAATCATTTCGATGAATACATATCCAGGGAAAATCTTAACCATTTTCTCTTTCAGGGATCCATCCGCCTTTTTCTCAGTCTTCATTTCTTCGGGAATCATGACTTGGAAAATCAAGTTTTCCATATTCATACTCTCGATTCTTCTTTCAAGATTGAGTTTTACGGAATTCTCAAACCCTGAATAGGTCTGGACGATGTACCATAATCTCTTTGAGGTATCCATTGTTTCTCTCTACTTATTCCTAAATGTAAATCTGTCTGAACAAAGGATTGAAAGCGAATCCCAATAAAACAAAGAACAAAGCCAAGAAAACCAGGAATATGAATACTCTTACTGAATTAATGGCTAATACTTTTGATGTCGGGAAAGTTACTTTCTTGAGTTCAACGATGCTTGGTCTGAAATATGGAATCATCAAATAGACCAAAACCAATGCGCCAATGACGATTAGGAATGATCCTGTCAATATTCTTCTCAAAGCTGTTTTGAAGAAGAAATCGATGAATGCGATTCCGGAACCACCAAGAATCGATGCCAGATTAACGGTACCGAATTTCCCGATGACAATATATACACCGTAAAGAATCAAGACTGGTGACAGGATTGCCAATAACCAGTTTTCAAAAGCGTATTCCTTTTTCAGGATCGCCATTACTCTTGATTCATCTTTAGGTTGAATTGTTTTTACTTTTGTAGGCTTTTTTGCTTTCTTTTCAGCTTCTTTTGCCATGATATCCTCCTACTTACCTTCTTTATGAATGGTATGCTTATTGCATTTTTTACAATATTTTTTCACTTCGAATCGAGTTGATCCATCAGTTTTAGGAATCTCATAATTTCTAGAGAGACATTCCTGACAAATCAATACTGTTTTCTTTTTCATATATATCAACTCACTTGCTTTATTAAATGTATCAAAAAATCAGTTAAAAGTCAAGAAAATATTACATTAAATGTAATTTTAACTTGTTTTTGATTCTGTCTAGAGCATTATAAATTTTCTTCTCCGGAAAATTGAGGAATTCAGCCGTTTCTTTGACTGTGCGATTCTCAATGACCTTTGCTTGAAAAACATGTTTCTCAAATTCTGATAGTGTTTCAAGAGCGGCTTTAATCTCGCTTTCGGAGATGTAATATGCCGGACTCTCCATAACCATATCAGAATACAAGATTGGAGTTTTCTCCGCTAAAAAATCATTATATCTGCAGTTCTTCGTTTTAAGGCTTATAAACTTATTTTGAAGATTTCGTTCAAAGAATCTCATAAAAGTCTTGTTATAAGTGCCATCAAATACTATTGCGGACTTATGCAAAATCATCAAGGCTTCCTGAAATGTATCGTCAAACTGCTCTTGAAGGTTGAATCTTGAAATGATTTTCGCAATAAGATATTGATACTTGTCTACTAGGAACCGGAAGGCTTCATCGCTTCCCTGTTTCACTAAGTTGACAATTTCAAAATCATTGTAATTGCGAAATATCATTTTACCTCGATTTCTTCCTCAATATGTCAAAAATCAAAATGGCTGCGCTGACTGAGGCATTGAGGCTATTGATTTGCCCAGCCATAGGTATCATCACGTTATAATCTACAGTTTCTTTGATTAGTTTTGATACACCTTTTCCTTCACTTCCTATTACAAGAACAAGCGGAACGGTGACATCGATATCCTGATAACTTTTGTTCGCACCTAAATCAGTGCCTACTGTCCAAAACCCTTTTTTCTTCAATGATTCCAAAGTGTTTCTCAGATTGGTTACCTCGATTATCGAAATATGCTCAATGGCTCCTGAAGACACTTTGACTACTGTAGGATTGATTCCGGCGGAGCGGTTCTTAGGAATAATGATTCCGGATACTCCGCCTGCTTCGGCGCTTCTAATAATCGCCCCAAGGTTATGTGGATCAGTTATTCCGTCAAGCATGACAATCAAAGGATTCGATTTGATATCTAAATCTTTTAGAAACACATCCAAAGACAAGAGTTTATAATCCTCGACTTCGATTACTATTCCTTGATGATTTCCAAGAAATTGTTTCTTAAAATCGTGCTTATCTAAAAAATCGATTTTCACCGATTTCCTCTGTAATTTGTCTACCAAGTCTTTGTTAGTATCTTTGATAATATATGCCTTGAAGATCTTTCTTTCTGATTCCAGTATTTCCAAAACTGGGTTGATTCCATAAATCTTTACGCTCATAGGCTACCACCAATTCTATTTTATCATAATTCTTGTTTTTGGTTTTTGAAAAATATGTGATATATAAACCAAAAGGAACTATAACCGAGGTTATTGTTCCTCAATGATTCTGAATATTCTTTCCAGCAATTCTGCCAACCTTTCGTATCTGTTTTCCAGATACAAAAACCCGATAACCGCCTCAACGCCAGTAGCCATATTGTATGTTTGTATATCTGCGTTCTTTGGTTTGTGACTGGAGTTTTGATTTCTTCCTCTTCGAAAGACCGATAATTCTTCTTCATTCCAAAAGCCATCTGACAACTGTTTAACTACCAAAGCTTGAGCATTCGCATTTGTGTACCTGATGGCATTATTGTGAAGATCATTTACTTTGGTTATGTTCTTTTCAAGCAAATGTTTTCTTACCTCAAGTTCATAAATCGCATCTCCGATATAAGCCAAGGTCAATCCGTTATATTGAATCATAGTATTCCTTTTTCTATAAGAGCTTTTCTATATTCGTCGGCTTTGTCGAATTCTTTGTTTTTCCTAGCATCTTGCCACTTCTTGTAGGTATCTCTATCTTTGTCAGTCACTGGGTTTGCATCTATTTTGAATCCAAGGATGCTTACCATGTAATTCAAGGCAACAAATAATTCATTAAGAATTTTCTGATTATTGTTTTTTCTCAAGTTCAGATTAGTTATCTTCAATATGCCTTGCAAGGCCGTAATGGCGTTGGCTGTATTGAAATCATTATCCATGGCATCATTGAAATTTTTTATTTCATCAAGAATATCTTGGTTGGAAACCTTAGTTCCCTTCACTAATTCATCAATTATATCAAGTTTGTAAAATAGCGATTTATAGGTATTTTCCAGCTTTTCCCATTCTTTGATATACATCGCAAAAGATTCTTCGCTGTAATTGAGCGGAGCTCGGTAATGAGTGCTGAGAAGGAAGTATCTAAGTGGCATTTTGTATTCAAAATCCTTAACGAAAATCACATTCCCAAGGCTCTTGGACATCTTAATATCTTTCATATCAAGTCTGCCATTATGCATCCAGTAATTAGCTACTCGATGATTATGAGTTGCTTTCGCTTGTGCAATTTCATTTTCATGGTGTGGGAATTTAAGATCAGTTCCTCCACCATGAATATCTATTTCTTCTCCAAAAATATCGTCAATCATCGCCACGCACTCTGTGTGCCAACCCGGTCTTCCAACTGAAAATGGCGAATCGAAATTCAATCCTGTCTCTGTTTTTTTCCAGAGAGTGAAATCCAAAGGATTCTCTTTAAGTTCGTTTACTTCTACTCGACTTCCGGAAATAAGGTCATCAATTTCGCGATTGCTTAAAGCTCCATAATCCCTTATTTTGGAAACACGAAAATACACGTCACCATTTATTTCATAAGCATATCCCATATCCACAAGATTCTTAATGTAATCAATTATATGTTGCATGTACTCAGTTACTTTTGGTTTTATATAATCGGTCTTGCAATTCAAAGCTTCCAAATCATTTAAGAAGGCTTCAATGTAATAACCACTTAGTTGTAGTTCCGGGATATTTTCTTCTAAAGATTTTTGGATGATCTTATCGTCCACATCAGTGAAATTGGAAACAAATTTCACTTTGTAATCTTTGCTTTCAAGATAGCGCCTTACCGTGTCAAAAAAGACGACTGGCCTGGCGTTTCCTATATGGATAAAATTATATACGGTGGGACCGCAGACATACATGTTGACCTGCTTGGGATGGAAGGTCTTGAATTCTTCCAAAGAATCCGTATAAGAATTGTAAATTTTCATGGCATCATATCCTTTCAGATGAACATACTTAATTATATTGTAATGAGAGCTTATTTTCAAGAGTTTGCGTTCACTCCGTAAATAAAAAGGATGCTGTGCATCCCTTTTAGTTTAACTAACAGTACTATTTACAGCTTTACTATGTTTGCAGCTTGAGGTCCTCTATCGCCATCTACGACGTTAAAACTTACTTTATCGCCGTTTTCTAGGGTCTTATAGCCGTCTCCCTCGATTGCTGAGTAATGTGCAAAAATATCGTTACCTTGCTCATCAGTGATGAATCCATAACCTTTTTCTGCGTTAAACCATTTTACTGTGCCGTTCATGCAATTCTCCTTTGATTAAAAAATTCTTACGTGCATTATACATTAAATGAATTATAAATGCAACTAAATTCCCGTTATTTAACCGTTTCAAAGGGCATTTTCGTCGTTTTCGGGCTCAATTTCAGCGGTTTCTTCGATGAATCCTACTTTGTTTATACTATTGAATTTAGTAGAAATGTTATCAACACGCTTATTCAATTTATCTCTATCTTTACCCAATGTATCGATCGTGCGATTCAGTTTACCCCACTCTTCAGAGAAGATTCTAAAATCATTCTTGAGTTTTTTTAACTGGTCCACGATTTCTCTCGTGTGTTTTGTATATTCATAATCAATCATGACAGCGAAGAATGACGACAACATCGGAATGATTGTGCTAGGAGAAACTATAGTGATATTTTTGTCTCTAGCATATTCAACTGCCGATGCCACTCTTGAATGTAATAAAGCTAATATGCCATCACTTGGAACAAACATCATCGCATAATCTGTCGTTACGCCGGGTATTATATATTTTTTGGAGATGTCGGTAATATGTTTTTTAACCTCTTTACCGAATTCACTGATTAGTTTTTCTTCTTCATCTTTCGCTATACCGTCATTGTCAAATAATTGCTTATAGGAACTATATGGAAATTTGGAGTCAACCGCGATCATTCTCTTCGGTTCCGGCAAGAAAATCACTGCATCAGCCCTTACCGGCCCTTCATTGGTTTCTTTGAATGTATATTGCGTTTCGTATAATTTCTTATTTTCACCAAAAACACTGTATAGAATTTGATTTAATTGATATTCCCCGAAAGCACCTCTTGCTTGATTGTTTGTTAAAATGTTTTGCAAACCCATCATTTCTTCTGAAAGACTTTGTATCTTCTTTTGGGCTTCGTCAATTACTTGAACTCTTTCAGCGATTTTTGTGAAAGTGTCGTTAGTGTCTTTGAAGCCTTGAGACAGTCTTTCTTCTACTTTACCATTAATGTCCGCCATCTTCTTTTCAACGCTCTCATTAAGCGAAGTAAAATCCTTGTTTAGACTCTCCTTAATCTTTTCTTGGAAAGATACCAATTCCTTGTTTACATTGATTCTAAACTCAGTAATGCTTTCATTGGAAGTGCTCGTTTGAGAACGTAACTGGTCGTTAATATTATTGGAAAATTTCAACATGGAATCAAAAATGTTGTTTTTCAATGAATTTTCCATTTCATGTACTCTGTTAAGTAACGAATCTTCAATGTTCTCATTGCTTGAAGTATTCGTTTTCTTGAAGTATAGGAATACAACTATAACTAGGATTATGGTTGAGATTATAATTCCCACTAAACCTAATATTTCCGCAAATGTCATATTATCCTCCTTAGAATATCGGGCTAAACAGGTTGAATAGTCCTTGAATTATGCGAGAAGCAAAGCCTCGCTTCTTCCATTTTTCCAAACTAACCTGATTTGATTTTTTTAAATCCTCTTTAAAACTTGAAACAATTTTATCAACTGCCTTGTTTTCAAAAATAGTAGTAACTTCAAAATTAAGATGAAAAGATCTCGGATCAAAATTAACCGAACCAACTGAAGCTAATTCATCATCAATAACTAAAATTTTAGAATGAACAAAGTGATTGTCATACTCATATATTTTTACACCTAATCTCAATAACTGCTCATAATATGATTCTGTTGCGTATCCAACCGCTATATAGTCATGCTTGCCAGGGACAAGCAACTCTATTTCCACGCCTGATTTCGAAGCTATTTTCAGAGCTAACATCAACTCTGATTCAATAATCAAATAAGGCGTGACAATCTTGATGCTTTTCTTCGCTTTGCTTAACATTTTATAATATACATCCCTAATCAGCCCGTTTTCAAAATCGGGACCTGATTCGATGACTGCTATTTGTCCTATGAAATTCTCAATAGTCTTATCCATCGGCTTATCAATCACATTGTTTGTTATGTAATACCAATCTTTAATAAATACGTTTTGGATGCTCGTTACTCCGTTGCCTCTTAAAATTGCATGTGTGTCGCGCCAAAACCCAAATTTAGGATCATCATGATTATATTCGTCCGCGAGATTCATACCTCCAACAAAGCCTACTTTTCCATCAATCACAATAGCTTTTCGATGATTACGGAAATTAATTTTGGAATTAAAGATTGATATTGATTGCGGATCAAAAACACCAATTTTGATTCCATCTTCTTTCATTTTGTGTAAATATGACTTGTCAATATTTTTATTAGAGCCCATATGATCATATATCAAATATACGTTGACTCCATTCCTTGACTTTTCTCTCATTATATCAAGGACTTGTTTTCCGATTTTATCTGATTTTACAATATAGAACTCCATGAAGATGTAATCTTTCGCTTTCATGAGTTCCTTTGTCAATCTTGGGAAAAACTCGTCTCCGTTATTAAGAATCTCCATATAGGTATCATCTTGATAAACCGATCGTCCAGTCGACTGGTGAATGAATTCAAATACATCGCCATATTTGCTTCTGCTATAATCCGGATCTGTGACTTCCTCAAGTCCTAAAAATGATTTAGAAGCAATCAAAGGGCGAAATTTGGATAATCTTTTGATTTGATAATCTCTCGCAAAAATATAATAAAGTATGATACCCACGAATGGATTCAGCAGCAATATCAATATCCAATGACTCTTGTTATAAGCATAGTCCGGCTTAAGTAATATCCTAATGATAAGGCCTAAAGAAATCAGCCAAATTATTACCAAAATGATATAGATTACCAGATTATTTTTAATGACAATGGACAATGAAGATATATGTAAGCCGATAATTAGAAAAAACGAGTATATGAACTCGGCTAGTATAACTAAGGCTAATATCCAATATCCTCTTTTCATCTGGACCTCCGTAAAATAATTTTACCATAATTAACCTAGTTTGTTAATTGATATTCGCAGTATCGCAGTCAAAACACTAACTAGATTGATATTTAATGGTTTATATTCTATAATCTAGATAGAGGTGATTTTATGATTAAAGGATTAGCACATCTTGCATTGGTAGTAACCGATATCGATAAATCTTTGGATTTCTATGTAAACAAACTTGGTTTCAAGAAAAAGTTCACATTGGGTGACAATCCCGACAAACCTTGGATTTATTATATCCAAATCAATGAAAACCAATTCATCGAACTATTTCCGGCATACAAAGATATAAAATGGAATCATGACGCTGCTCCATATAGGCATTTATGTTTGGAAGTTGATGATATTCACAGTTTGGTTTCCGACTTACAGGCAAAAGGCTTAGTGATAGATCAACCAATCACAATGGGTCTTGACAACAATTATCAAAGTTGGATCCATGACCCGGACGGCAATCCGATTGAGTTGATGGAATATGGAAAAGATTCTCTTCAACTGAAATAATAAAATAAAAAACACAGGGTGTGGAGTCCTGTGTTTTTAATTTTGGCAGATTAACGTTTGCTGAATTGTGGAGCTCTACGTGCTTTTTTAAGACCGTATTTCTTACGCTCTTTGACACGTGGATCTCTGGTGATGAGGCCTGCTGGTTTAAGGATTTTTCTGTACTCAGGGTTGACTTCCAATAAAGCTCTTGTGATACCCAAACGGATAGCACCGGCTTGACCGATAAGTCCGCCGCCTTGTACGTTTACGGAAATGTCAAATGTGTTTTCGTTTGCGGTAAGAACCAAAGGTTGAGAGACATCAAGTCTTGCAAGTGATGATGGAATGTATTCTTCGAACTTGCGTCCGTTACAAGTGATTACACCATTACCTGGTCTAAGAATTACTCTCGCTACAGAAGATTTTCTTCTTCCGGTTCCGCGATACATAACTAATTTAGCCATTGTGTCGTCCTACCCTTTCAATTCCATTACTACAGGCTTTTGAGCTTGATGAATGTGTTCTGCACCTGCATAAACGAATAATTTTTTGTACATCTGATTTCCTAATTTTCCTTTTGGTAACATACCCTTGACTGCGAGTTCAACCATTCTTGTAGGTTTCTCTTGCATCATGACTTTGGCTGTTTTAACTTTCAAACCGCCAGGATAGTCTGAATGGGTATAGTATTTTTTGTCTTCCCATTTGTTTCCTGTAAGTTCGATTTTGTCAGCGTTGATTATAATAACATAATCTCCACAGTCCACATGAGGTGTATATGTAGGTTTATGTTTTCCTCTCAATACTGTAGCTACTTCCGTAGACAGACGGCCAAGTCTTTGACCAGCAGCATCCACAACAAACCATTCGCGTTTGATTGTGTCTTTATTTGCCATAAATGTTTTCATTCCATTACCTCCTTATAAGTAAAAAGGCTAGTGGGCTTTTAAATAAAAATGTACCTTAATTATCATATCATTTTCATATATATATGTCAACAAATTTATTTTGACACATCCACTTTTTTAACTGATTTTTGACCCTGGGTTTAGACTGTTATCCAAGAAGACCACAACCAGTTCTTTCTTGTGGTTTTCTCCAGCTAAAATCATGCCTTCAGACAGTTCTCCTCTGAGTTTTACCGGCTTGAGATTCGCGATAACCGCCACCGTCTTTCCTACAAGATTTTCTGGCTGATAATACTCGGCGATTCCAGAAACTATATTGCGAACTTTATCTCCGGTGTCAATCTTAAGAACCAACAATTTTGTTGCGTCTTTGTGATTTCTCGCTTCAATTATCTTTCCGGCTCGAATATCGACTTTTCCAAAATCATCGATCGTGATTTCTGGTAATATCGGTTTGATTTCCGGCTTGTCTTCTTTTTTCATCAACATCAATTTCCTTATTTCTTCCACTTCTTTCTCTTCATCAAGCCTTGGGAAAAGATGCGGTGGATTTTTAAGAACATCATAAGTTTTCTTCAAACCGAATTCCAAAGCATAGAAATCGCGGAAGTTCTCCTCAACGCCTTGGTAGTCAAATGCTTTAGCGCAAGTATTCAATAAGAACGGTAGATATAATATTGTAATCAAACGAATGGCTTCCAACAAATGGAACATAACGGATTCAAGCACGTCTTTCAACGCTGGATCTTTTGCCAAATCCCAAGGGAAAGTATCGTCAATCAGTTTATTGGTTCTCTTGACCAAAACACTTAATTCTCTTAAGGCTTCGCTAAGTTTGAATTCATCCATCAATGATTTATAGTTATTTATCGTTTCATTGGCTACATTTACCAAATCAGTTTCAAACTCAATATATGGATGTTCGTGTTTCTTGTTTTCCACGTGTCCACCGAAATACTTGTGAACCATTGAGATTGTCCTAGATACGAGATTTCCATAATCGTTTACTAAATCAGTATTGATGCGTTTGATATAATCCTCAGGAGTAAAGACGCCATCGTTTCCGTATGGAATATCTCTAACTATATAATAACGAAAAGCATCAAGACCATATCTACTCACGAGTTGCTCAGGATAGATTACGTTGCCTTTTGATTTTGACATTTTTCCATCTTTCATCAAGTACCAGCCATGGGCGAACAATCTAAATTTGATTGGGACGCCTAATGCCATTAACATGATTGGCCAATAGATGGCGTGGAACCTCAGGATGTCTTTGCCAACCACATGGATTACCTCGTCGCCATTAACCCAATATTTTTGATATAGGGAATCGTCCGCTGAATCATAGCCAAGCGCAGTGATATAATTGCTCAAAGCATCTATCCAAACATATACAACATGTTTTGGATTAGACCTTACTTTTACACCCCAAGAAAATGCTGTGCGGGAAACTGATAAATCTTGTAATCCAGATTTGACAAAAGAAACGACTTCGTTCTTTCTGGTTTCAGGTACGATGAAATCAGGATTTTTATCAATGAAATCCAGTAACTTATCGGCATACTTCGACAATCTCAAGAAGTATGTTTCTTCTTTTAACAATTTAGTGGTCAAACCGCAATCCGGGCATTTGTCTCCATCAACCAGTTGAGTAGGTGTGAAGTATGACTCACAACTTACACAATAATTCCCAGTATATTCCCCTAAGTATATGTCGTCATTAGCCAACAATTTCTCGAAGATATCCTCAACGACCGCTTCGTGTCTTTTCTCCGTGGTGCGTATAAAATCATCATTGCGGATAGCCAATTGATTCCACAGATCTTTGGCAAGCCCAGCGATGTAGTCGACATGGTCTTGAGGAGACTTGTTATTGGCTTTGGCTGCTTCTTCAATCTTTTGACCGTGTTCGTCTGTTCCGGTCAGAAACCTGGTGTCATAGCCTTGTAATTGCTTATATCTTGTAACGCTGTCACATAGACAGGTTGTATATGCCGAACCGATGTGGAATTTTCCACTCGGATAATAAATCGGCGTAGTTATATAAAATGTTTTATTCATGATAATCACTCCATCAATATACTATTTTTTCTTTAAACTTGTTAAGAGCCTCATCGCCTAAAATGGTTTTTATGATTTCAAAAACAAAATCATAGACAGTCCCTACCGATCTAGCAGTAATGAATTTCCCGTCTGTAACTGCTTTTTTGTTAACTCGAATGGCTTTCCCCATATCCTTTTCGGTTCCAGGGAAGGATACATAATTCTTTCCATCCATGATTCCCATCATTCCGAAAACTGTTGGTGCGGCGCAGATGGCCATCAACCATTTCTTTTGTTCATAGAATTGCATAACCAGATTCTTGACTGATTCTGTTTCTCTCAGAATAAAAGAATGTTTTCCTCCAGGTATGATCAAGCCGTCGTATTCTGCTTCATCGATTTTTTTCATCAATTTAGTTGGAACAACAGTTGTCCCGTTTGATCCTGTCACTGTTTTCTTGTTGAAAACAGAGATAAGATCTATCTCTATTCCGGTTCTTCTTAGGAGATTTACTGTAGCCAAAGCCTCAGTATCCTCAAATCCGTCTGATAACAGACATGCGAATTTCATAAGATCACCCCTTCTTAATTTTCTCGTTTAAATACTCTTCATAAATTTTATTTTTTGGTGTGCCGGTCATTTCTGAGACCATTTTCATGGCTTCGGTTTTTTTGTATCCGGCACCAATGAAATAATCAACTTGTTCAACCAAGCTTAATTCCATTTTTTCAGAAGTTTCAATGTTTCCTGATACAACGATTACCAGTTCGCCTTTCAATTCTCCAACATCTAGGTATTCGTCCAAAGTCCCCTTAATTACTTCTTCAAAGGCTTTGGATATTTCTCTGACTATGCTGAATTCTCTAGGACCAAATATCTCAAACATGTCTTTTAATGTATCGGTAATACGATGAATGGCTTCATAGAAGACCAATGTGACTTGTAGATGTTTCAATTCCTTTAATTCGGCGATTCTTTTATTGCTTTTAGAATCAAGAAACCCAAAGAATAGAAACGGATGGGTTTTAATTCCCGACATTGCCAAAGCCGGCAATAAGGCATTTGCTCCGGGTAAAGAGACTACATTATATCCTTCAGACATGATTCTGCCGACCAAATCGAACCCAGGGTCGCTTATCAAAGGCATACCGGCATCGGACACAAGTCCAACATTTAGTCCGTTTTTCAAATCATTAAGGACGTTGGTTATCTTAACGGATTCGTTATGTTCGTGCAAACTGTCCAAAGGCTTACGAATATCATAATGAGATAGTAGCTTTATTGTTACTCTTGTATCTTCTGCATAGATTTTATCAACTGTTCTTAATATATTCAACGTTCTTAAGGTAATGTCTTCAAGATTACCTATAGGTGTAGGAATTAGATAAAGAGTAGGATTATTATTCTGATAATTTTGTTTTTTGATCATATAACTCATCTCCAAGATGAAATATCTTCAATACTTCATCGGTATACTGGCCAGATTCATCATATACAACCAAAGGAGTATCTACTTTAATATCTCCGGTCTTTCCGTTGAAACGAGCTTCAACCAGCACCATCATTGCTTCTTTTCCAGCTTTTGTGTAAACAAACCTCAATCGTTTGATTGCGAAATTATATTTATTAAGTAAAAGTATTATCTCTTCTATACGGGCAGAACGGTGAATTAGATAAAGCATACCTCCGTTGGATATGATTTTTCTGGCGGATTCAATGACTCCTTGTAGATTGATTAACACCTCATGCCTTGAAATTGTCATGCTGTCAAGATCATTCAATAATGAGTCATTATGGTATTTGAAAAAAGGCGGGTTAACAGTGATAATGTCGATACTGGATGGTTGGAAATATTCTGTTATTTCCAAAATGTTTGCTTTTCTTATTTCAATCTGATTAGCAAGTCCATTTATCTGAACGCTTCTTTTCGCCAAATCTATGGCCTCATCTTGAATTTCAATCCCAACTATTCTCTTTTTGGTTTTTAGCGATAGAAATAGTGGTACAGGACCTAACCCGGTTCCGAAATCGACAATCATGTTTGCTCTAGGATTTATTTTGACAAAATCACCTAATAATAAAGAATCCAAAGAAAACCTGAAAAGGTCTTTTCTTTGAATGATCTTTATACCATCATACGCTAACAGATCATGGATTTCTTCTTTGGACATGCTATTCCTCTAGTTTCAACAAGTCCTTGTCATCGACATCCAAATCGTCTTGTGCGCCACTTTGAGTAAAACGGATATCGTTGATGTCGTGAGAGCGATAAGTTCCCTCAACGTCAACTGTGACTTGTTGCAGGATGTAATTCAATTGAACAACTCTTCCTCTGCCTTCAGGTGTATCTACGATAGAATCCATTTTTGGCATTTTACGACGCAGATCTTTATATGTATCATCTTCGTATTTGATACAGCAGAGCAACTTTCCGCAAATACCGGAAATGTTATTAGGATTTAGAGAAAGGTTTTGGTTCTTGGCCATCTTTATCGATACCGGTTGAAATTCTGTAAGAAATCTTGTGCAACATGTTTGTCTTCCGCAAGGTCCGATTCCTCCGAGAACTTTGGCTCCATCTCTGGTTCCCACTTGGCGAAGTTCGATTCGAACATGAAATTCATTAGCCAAATCTTTTACCAATTCGCGAAAGTCAACCCGGCCATCCGCGTTGAAATAGATAATGAGTTTTGCTTTATCCAATGTATATTCGCAATTAAGCAATTTCATATCCAAATTATTCTTTTTGACCAATTCATCGGTCTTTTTAAGAACTATAGCTTCTTTCTCAGTATTGTCTTCATAATTTTTGATGTCTTCTTCGTTAGCGATTCGGACAATCGGTTTTAATGGTGATACCAACTCATCGTTCTTAATTGTCATTCTATCAGAGACTACAAAACCCAGTTCTATTCCTCTGGCTGTTTCGACGACCACTTTATCGCCGTTTTTGACGTTTATATGAGCTGTATCGAAATAATATTTCTTTCCAAGGCGATTAAATTGTATCGCCACTACAGTGTGTTCCATATTTATATCCTCTTTCCAAGCAGGTAAGCATTTTGTCAAATGCGAGTTTGTTGTTGATATTATACTTTAATCTGGATTTTAATCCAAGCATTTTCTCAATGTTTTGTTCAATGTACTTTTGAGACATCTTTTCAGATAGATGAGCGATTACTTCAAGTTCATCGGAGAAACAAATATCTTCTAGATGGCGTAATTGGTAATTTAGGACATCCTTTTCATAGAATATCATTAAGGTTAGGAAGAATTCAATGAATTCCAAATTGTCAAGAATTGTGAAAGCTTTTTCTTTGAACAGCAACAAAGCAGAAGATTTTCTGTCCAAAAAACGTTTGTGAAGTTCTATGACCAAATTGATAAGCGAAACCATGCTATCATCTCTGGCAATCTTAATTGCTGCACCCATATCAACCGTGTATTCGCTGATTGCGCTGGCGATATTGGCTTCAATTTTGTTTTCTAGCAATTGCTTGCGGATGATGTCTCGATCAATAGGCTTGAAATGAATTGTTTCAGCTCGAGAAATTATCGTCTTAAGCAATGCATTGTAGTTCTCAGTGACCAACACTTGATAGATATCGGCTCCGGGTTCCTCCATTGTCTTTAACAAAGTATTGGCTGAAGTTGTGTTTAGTTTGTCCGCTTCTTCTATGATATAGATTCTCGGTCCTTTTTCTACAGAAGCTTTTGAAAACTCATCCAATAATTCTTGAATTTGTTCCTTTTTGATAACCTTGCCTTGAGGCTTGACGTAAAAAAGATTTGGATGGCTTCTGTTATCAACTCTTCTGCAATTATGACAACTATTGCAGGGATTAAACCCGTCCGGGTTTGTGCAAAGCAAAGATTTGGCGAACAGGAATGCAGTACTTGTCTTCTTAGTTCCATTAGGTCCCTCAAAGATGTATGAATGCGATATTCGATCCATTCTGTGGCTATTCGTCATAATTCTAGCTATTTCATTTTGATAAACCTGTATTTCGTCCCAACTCTTAAGCGGCATGGTTTCTCCTTCCTAAAGGATTTGTTCGATTGCCGATATTGCTTCGCGAGCTACTTCTTCAATTTGTGCTTCGCCATTGATACGTTTTATTCTTTTTGGGAAACGATCGAGAAGGAATAAATATCCTTCATAGATTTTTTTGTGAAAATTTATCTTTTCAAGATCCAATCTATTGATTTCTCTGTTCGGAGTCTCGAAAACTCTTTTCAGTCCTACTTCCGGTCTAACGTCGACAAACAATGTAAGATCTGGCAACGTGTCCTCGATTGCGAATTTATTGATTTGATATACTTCATCAAACCCAAGATCTCTCGCGATACCTTGATATACTAAAGAACTATCGACAAAACGATCGCAAAGGATAATCTTACCTTCTTCCAAGGCAGGTCGAACCTTCTCAATTAAATGTTGTCGCCTTGAAGCCGCAAATAATAAAGCCTCCGTTCGGGCATCCATTTCTGTGTGATCCACATCAAGGATTATCTGTCTGATTTTCTCTGAAATTCGAATTCCTCCGGGTTCTCTGGTAATCATCACAACATAACCTTTGTCTTCGAGATATTGTTTAACTTCTTTTATAACCGAGGTTTTTCCGGAGCCTTCCGTACCTTCGAAACTGATAAATTTTCCAATCATAAATCCACCTGCTTTACCTTTCTATTATCTCATAATTGAACCGATTTTTAAACATATTTGTTTCAATTGAATATATTAGTATGTTACAATATACGGGAAGGATGAACGAATATGCTAATAGATATCAGAAATTTGTCGTTCGCATATGGCCATCGCACAGTTATCTCTGGTTTATCACACACGATAAATCCCGGTGATTTTCTGGTCGTGAAAGGTAAGAACGGAACTGGTAAATCAACCTTAATCAAATGTCTTTTAGGGATTAATTCTGTTAAAAACGGGATGATTTTTTTCAATGGTGTAGATATCAACTATTATCGCCAATGGACAAAATTTGGATACATCAGTCAAGATTTGGATGGATTCAATTATGAGTATCCGCTTACTGTAGAAGAACTTCTAAAGTTTTCTTCAGTAACTAAAAAATCTGAACAAAGTTATCTAAGATTGCTTGATAATATGGGTATATTGGAAATCATCAATCAAAATATAAATTCACTTTCTGGAGGCCAGTTACAAAGAGTATTCATCGTTAGAGCAATGCTTGATAATCCGGAAGTTCTGATACTGGATGAGCCGACAGCATCTATCGATAGGCAGAATACCGAATTCTTTTACAATACCATCAATGAACTCAATAAAAAAGGTATAACCGTAATTCTTATCACTCATACAGACGCCTTCGAACACATGAATTATACTCACGTACTTAATATGGCACTTGACTTGACGACATCAATTGAGACCAGGCAAGTTGAGGAAGGAAGTGAATCATCATGATGCTTTCTTTTCTTCAAGACCTGTTTCAACAGGACTTCATGTTAAGGGCTTTGATAGCTGGTATCATCATTGGTGTCATGGCTCCGACCATCGGTTCAATTGTTGTCATCAGAAGATTATCTTTCATTGCCGATACTCTTGGACACTTTTCTTTAGTAGGTATTGCAGTAAGTCTTTACTTGTCGACCTTGGGAATATCTATTTTCTTTGAAACTCCTCTTTATTTGGGTTTGACTTTCTCTGTTATAGGTGGATTATTGATAGAATTGTTCCGAAGGGCTTATAAGAATTATAAAGAGATTTCGATGGTTATTGTCATCAGTATCGGTTCCACTCTCAGTGCTATTTTCTTCTCTTTGGCGAAGAAAACCGGGTCTTTATATCAGTATCTATTTGGTTCGATTCTAACAATAACCAATTTCCATTTACTCTTGATTGCTCTTACGGCGATTTTAGTTCTTCTAATGTTCTTGATATTTGGCAAACAGATATTATCAGTTAGTTTTGATGAGACAACTTCTAAGTTTCTAGGTATCAATGTTGGTCTATTCCAAATAATCTTTATGATAATACTCTCAGTTGTAGTATCTGTTTTATTAGATGTGGCCGGAGTGTTGTTGATATCTTCAATGATGATTATACCGGTAGCTGCCGGAATGCGCATCGGATGGAGTTTCCGCTCGACATGGATTATATCAGTGGTTTTTTCGGAATTATCTATATTTTTCGGTCTATGGGCATCACACGCTTTTGAACTTCCTAGTGGCGCGGCTATCGTGGCCGTCAATGTATTGATTCTACTTACTGTAGCAATAGTTAAAAGAATCGTGATACGAAGACAAATGGTAAAAATGGATAAACTAAAATAATAAGATGAGATATCATAATTGAGATCTCATCTTTTTAATATGTAATTTCATCGAGGTACAACCCGCTTGCTGGAGCCATATGTTTGGTGTGAATCCTGCTTTTTTCTGCGAGCAATTCTTCAATGCCTAAACCGAGTTTTCCTCTGGCTATTTCAATAACGGAATAAACAATCAATCTGACCATGTGTCTTAGAAATCCGTCACCTTCGAATATCAAAGTGAGTTCGTCTTTGTTTTGTTTGAGATCTGCTTTCATCAAGGTTCTCACCTTGTCTCCTGGCTGTCCTTTACAAAAGCTTGAGAAGTCGTGTGTCCCTACAAGTTGTTTAAGGTTTTTCTTGATTGATTCAACGTCAATATTTTCTACAGCCCATTCGTAATTGACTTTGAATGGATCTGATTCGCCTAATTTTATTTTGTAGATGTATCTTTTTTTATAGGCGTCATATCTTGAGTGAAATAAAGGATGCGTCTCTTCAACCCATTTGATCTGGATGTCTTTTGGTATTCGATAATTTAAAAGTTGTTTCCAACGATCAGCGTCAATATCATAAATAGAATCAAAATGGATGATAAAATCATTTGCATGAACGCCTGCGTCGGTTCTTGAACATCCTTGAATCAATGTTTCATAGCCGTTGACCTCTGAAACAATATCCGTCAGTATTCCCTGAATGGTTGGTTGGTTGTCCTGTATTTGGAAACCATTGTACATATGTCCGTCATAAGCGATTGCACATTTGAATCTTTTGAATTGGTTTTTGAAATCTGATAGGATGACTATTCTAGAAATGCCTTCTTTATCAAATCCAATTTTTATAGGATTATTAGATGAATTATAACCATAAAGCATATGGGAATCATCTAATCTGGATAAATCCAAATCCTGAAATTCGTTTTGATTTTCCTCAATGAATTTTGAGACTTTTTCTCTTCCTAATATTACTGTTCCATTAAACTTTAAGCCAACATTTTCTGTTAGCAAACTTAGATCGATATCCATTACAATACCACCTTGGCGACAATCGCTCCAGCAAAACATAGAAGTGTGAATACAAATGTATAGACATCGACGATTGAGAAAGTCAAGATATTGATTCTAGTGCGTTTTTGACCAGGAACAAAGTTTCTGGATTCCATAGCATCGGCCAATTCTTCACTTCGAATAAAGGCGATTATGAACATAGGCACCAAAAGAGAAACTATTTGTTTTAGCTTGTCTTTTAATTTTCCTTCAGAGAAATCGGCACCACGACTGGCTTGTGCAAGCATTATCTTCTGGGCTTCGTCGAAAATTGTCGGAATATATCTTAAACTAATAGAAATTATTAAGGCGAATTCTTCCGAATTGAAACCAATTTTTTTCAATGGATGCAATAGGCTTTCCATTCCTTGAGTCAAATCTGTCGGTTTAGTAGTCAAAGTCAAAATCGTTGTCAAAGTGATGATTATCAATAACCTTACCACAACAAACGCTGACATTTCCAGGCCTTTTTCATAAATTGTGAACTGGAAAGAATAAAAGTCAGGAGAATAAGTAATATATCTGAATATAAAGTATATTCCCACGACGAATACCAAGAACAACAACATTTTCAGTTTGTTGAATCTAACTAAAATACGCCAGATTACAAAGGCTAAAACTACCGCTCCGATACTGTATAAATTTATATGCATGGTCGTATCGGAAACTACATCACCGCTTTTATTTAAGGCAATTTGAAATATAAATGTGAATATTAAAAGTAAAAATATCGGTTTCAAACCTTTTATAACCTTTAACAGCGAGATTCTTCCAAACAAAAGAACCAAAATACCGATTCCAAAAGCAATAAAAAGCTGATAAACGTTCTGAAGTAGAAATACCGATACCATCAAGAAAATGATGGAAATCATTTTAGTCCTTGGATCTAGGCGATACAAGAATCCTTTTCCTGGGATGTACTGACCGATGATGATGCTATTCATCTGACATCACCTCGTTTATTTCCATAGCCGCTTCTTCAACGGTCTTCTTGTAAATATCTATATCAAGTTTATATTCGTCCTTCAAGAATTTAAGTGTTTTAATAGTATTTGGGAGATCCAAATGGTTACTTTCCAATATATCACTTCTAAACAAAGCGTCAGGCGAACCGTCAAAAGTCAGTTCCCCGTCTTTGAGAACAATCACTCTATTGAAATATTGATAAACTAAATCCATGTCGTGAGTAATGATAATAACTGTTTTGCCTGTTTTTTCATGGATTTCTCTAAATAAATCCATCATGATATGTTTTCCGGCCGGATCCAATCCGCTAGTAGGTTCATCCAACACCAGTATCTCCGGATCGATTGCCAAAATCCCGGCTACACTGACCCTTTTCTTCTCTCCGCCCGAGAGATTGAAAGGATTGCGTTCAAGGTAGCTCTTATCTAAACCAACCATATTGAGAGCTGATAGCGCCATCTTCTTAGCTTCTTCATGAGACACCTTGAAATTCAATGGTCCGAACATAATGTCTTTTTCGACTGTCTCTTCGAACAATTGATATTCAGGAAATTGGAATACCAATCCAACTTTCTGGCGAATATTGTTATATTTTATTTTCTTGTTTCTTTTTTTGGTTATCTCATTGCCAAAAATCTCGACTGTTCCGGAAGTCGGGAAAATTAATGCGTTCATATGTTTCGCCAATGTAGATTTACCGGAACCGGTGTGTCCGACAAGGGCGATGAATTCGTCTTTAGCTTCTATATCAAGACTGATGTTTTGAATTGCCTTGTACATCGTCTTGGAATATGAAGGATACTCGTGGCTTACTTCTTTAAAGCGTATTCCCATATTTTGTCCCTGTACTCGGATTTATCAATCTTAAGAGCAATTTCGAGAGCTATCGGCAATTCAAGATGGTTCTCGATGAATAATTTCTGATTTTTCAAGATTTCTTCAGTTTTATCAAAAGCGATTATTCTACCTTGATTCATAATCATGATTCTGTCAGCCTGAATCGCTTCGTTGACGTCATGAGTAATCATAATGACTGTGAAACCTTCTTTATTAAGTGATTTCATATATTCAAGAATGTCATTTCTTGTATATGGATCGAGCATTGAAGTAGCTTCGTCAAAAATTAAGATATCTGATCTCATTGCCAAAATTCCGGCAATTGCGACTCTTTGTTTTTGACCACCAGAAAGATTAGAGGCTTGTTTGTCCAAGTAAGCTCCCATTTCTACTTTGTCGGCATAAAATTGAATTCTTTCTAGCATTTCTTCTCTTGGAATCGAAAGGTTCTCCATGCCAAAAGCGATGTCATCCCTAACGGTAACACCGACGAATTGGTTATCAGGATTTTGAAAAACAATACCGACTTTCTTACGCAAGTCGTATGATGTCTCTTCATTTAGTTTAACCGAGTCGATGAAAATTTCACCTACTTGCGGTTCAATCAATCCGACCATGGCTTTGGCGAGCGTCGATTTTCCAGAACCATTGTGTCCAAGAATCGCTATCCATTCACCTTTTTCTATTGAGAAACTGATGTTTTTAAGACTCTCATGGTCATCATTGTATGCAAAGGAGACATCTTGTACTGATATAATACTCATAAAAGCACCGTCCAAGTAGATATTATACCAAAAAAACCGCGATTTTCCTATGCTAATAATGCATTTTCTATATCACGTAAAGCCACAATTCCCAAAAGTTTTTCTTTTGGCTCACCATTTTCGGTCACCAGCAGCAACAACATCTCCCGCCTTGACTTCAAATCTTTGTTGAAGAGATCATAAGCGTCTTCAATTTTTAATTTGCGCTCGACGAATCCATAGTAATGCCGTGGGTCGGAATTGAGATCCACGGCTTCAAGAATATCGTTGATTTTCATGGTTTTTTCCAATGTTTGATTCTTGTGTATGGATAAAAAGTCAAATGGAGATTTCTCTGTAAATATCCCCATCAGATTACCGCGCTCGATTATAGGAATCGTATTGAATCCGAATTCTTTCAGTAATCCGACCGCTTCTTCAACTGTGTTTGACAATCCGACAGTCTTGAGTTTGGATATCGGAATCATTATGTTTTCCACTCTTAGTGGATTGGTTATTTTCTCAACCAAGTGCGTGAACTTCTCCATGAATGCATCCGTTGGCAAAACGACGTCATTATTGTGAGCGATGATGTTCCTGATTTGAGATGCCTGCTGGATTATATCGAAATTATAACGATTGGAAATCAAAGGATTTTTATTTCCTTTTCTAATACGATATATAGTTGCCATGAATCCTGAATAACCGTATTGCTCTTGGTTGTACTCAACTCTCAAGAATTGTTCAAGACTGTTGAACAACTCCAAGAACTCTTTCTCTCTTGTCATCTATATACCTTACAAAAAGGCGTCTCTTATTGAGATGGAATAAGTATAATCATCCAGATTCAAAGTCCCAAATGTCATGTTTTCTTCAATTGAATCCTTATTCATCTGATTGAAGATGTAATCGAGCAGATTCATGGACATGTTTCTTTCGCCCAAACTATAGGAATTCAAAGTGAAGACTATTTGCATATCATCAAGAGCGCTGAATCCATCAAGAATCGTCCAGTCGAAGTCGATATCGAACTCGATATCGAAGACTAGAATAAGCGCAGTGCGATTATCTATGTATTTATTTGCGCCAAAACTGATAGTTATAACAAGTTGATTATCCTCGTTGAGTTCTGCGTATACATAATCTATATAGAAATATTCTTCTTCAATTATCATGGCACAACTGGTGTCACTGCAATCATCAGCCAGCGGGTCGTAATCGGCATTGATGTTCTCGCGAACTGTATCTAGAATTATCAGATTCACTACCTCTTCGGTAATGGTATATCTGTCCTCTTCATCGGCCAAGAATATCTCTTGAATGTCTTGCATTGCCAGTGCCAGCAGGTCTCCTGAGTATTCATAAACGTCTTGTGGCAAGTCGGCTAATGTCACGTCATAAGCTATTCTGTCCAAAAATGAGAATACGAAAATAAATATGCCTACAATCAATAAAAATATCAATATCAAAAGGTTTCTAAGAAATTTCATATGTTCAAATCCTCCCATTAAAAATATATCATTTTTTCCAATGTTTTACAAATATATAATAAAAGAAAAAAGACTGCATTTTTGTGCAGTCTTATCTTTATTGTTATTAGACAAGTTCGATGATTGCCATCGGGCAGGAATCGCCTCTTCTAGGACCAATCTTGTAAATGCGAGTGTATCCGCCATTACGATCTTGGTACTTAGGTCCGATTACCGTGAACAGTTTTGTCAAAGCGTATGTATCTTCGATTTTCAGTTCTCTAACTGTCTTTTCTGCTACTCTGGCAGAATTCAAATCGCCTTTTTTAGCTAAAGTCACAAGTTTTTCAAAAGTTCTTCTGACTTCTTTGGCCTTAATTACTGATGTTTCGATTTTCTCATGCAAAATAAGTTGCGTGGCTAAATCACGAATCAGTGCCTTGCGATTGGCGCTATTACGATTAAGTTTGGTATATCCTCTAGCCATGATTATCCTCCTATGATTAGTGTTTAGCCAAGCTTAAATTCATCTCTTCAAGCTTTTGCTTAACTTCTTTCAATGATTTCTTACCTAAGTTTCTAACTTTCATCATATCTTCTTCGGATTTCTCGATGAGTTCTCCAAGAGTATGGATTCCAGCTCTCTTTAGGCAGTTGTATGATCTTACTGAAAGGTCAAGATCTTCAATCGGTTTTTCCAGATTGCGATTCTTTTCCTCACTCTTTCTTTCCACCATGAAATCTTCTACGAGATCGCTTGTGGAAAGTTCAACTACTGTTTGGAAATGATCTATCAACATTTTTGAAGCCATTCCAATGGCATCCTTAGGATTGATTGACCCGTTTGTCCAAACTTCAATAGTCATCTTGTCGTAATCTCCTGAGTCTTCGACTCTGGTTTTGTCAACCGTATAATTAGCCTTGACGACTGGAGTGTAGATACTGTCGATGGCGATGTCGTTTACATCGTCACGGTATACAGC
Source organism: uncultured Bacillota bacterium (assembly GCA_937862575.1). Classification (GTDB taxonomy): domain Bacteria; phylum Bacillota_I; class Bacilli_A; order Izemoplasmatales; family Hujiaoplasmataceae; genus 4572-104. The sequence continues at coordinate 6,281 of CALMFM010000106.1, read as the reverse complement.
ATTCTCCTTGGAACTGACATAGCCATTGCCTTTTCTGGCTTTCATGACCATTCTTAGTTCCTTGCCGGCGTTGACATGGCAGATATAGTGGTCAGGATTGACAATAGTCACCTGCTCATCAGCCAAGATATCGCTGGCATAAACGTCTTTAGGCCCGTTTACAGTGATGTCCAGACGCTTTTCAACTTTTGGGTCATCATTGTCGATGAACAGGATGATTCCTTTTAGATTTAATACGATTGCAGTAACATCCTCTACTACGTCGTCAATCGGTGTAAACTCGTGTACCACGTCGTCGATGTTGACATTAACTATAGCAGCTCCAGGCAAAGAAGACAATAAAACTCGCCTTAATGAATTTCCGATGGTGATTCCGAATCCTCTGTCAAGAGGAGTTATTACAAATCGCCCGTATCTGTCATTGATCTCTTCGGTAATAGTCTTAGGTTTTTCGAATTTCAAGTCCTTCATAGGCTACCTCCTAACCACGTGGTCGTTTTCTTGGACGACATCCGTTATGAGGAACTGGTGTGACATCTTTGATGGAAGTAATCTCTAATCCTGCAACTTGCAAGCTTCTAATAGCGGCTTCGCGTCCAGGTCCTGGACCTTTAACTTCAACTTCAACTTTTTGTACGCCGTTATCCATAGCTGCTTTGGCGGCTGCTTCCGAAGCCAATCCGGCTGCGAAAGGAGTCGATTTACGGCTGCCTTTGTATCCGATAGCTCCAGATGAGCTCCAAGATATGGCATTGCCTTTGGTATCTGTGATCGTGATGATCGTGTTGTTGAAAGTCGAGTGAATATGTGCAACTCCGGTCGGAATATTCTTCTTCACACGACGTTTTGTTCTTACTACTTTTGCCATTTAATTCAATCTCCTTTCCTATTTCTTCTTATTGGCTACTGTTTTTCTTGGACCCTTGCGAGTTCTCGCATTGTTTCTTGTGTTTTGTCCACGAACTGGTAGTCCTTTACGATGACGCATTCCACGATATGAACCGATTTCCATCAAACGTTTGATGTTCATGGCTCTCTCTCTTCTAAGGTCACCTTCAACTGTGTATTTTTGAACTTCCTGACGGATTTTTACGATTTCTTCGTCAGTCAGGTCTTTTGTTCTTTTGTCTTCGGAAATACCACAAGCAGCCAAAATCTTTTGTGATCTTGTCTTACCGATTCCGAATACATATGTTAACGATATTACTACTCTTTTTTCTCTTGGAATATCTACTCCTGCGATACGTGCCATAAATTACCTCCTACTTTCCTTGTCTTTGCTTATGTTTTGGATTCTCACAAATAACAAGCACTGTTCCGTTTCGTTTTATGATTTTACATTTATCACAGATTTTCTTTACAGATGGTCTTACTTTCATACCATTATCCTCCTTAAAATCTTTCTTTCTTGTAATTATTTCATTCTATAAGTAATTCTGCCACGTGTTAGGTCGTATGTCGATAGTTCTACTTTGACTTTATCGCCTGGTAAAATGCGTATGTAATTCATGCGGATTTTACCAGAAACGTGACAAGTTATCCGGTGTCCGATTTCTAGCTCAACTATAAATTGCGCATTGGGCAAAACTTCTACAACAGAGCCGTTCATTTCGATGACGTCGTCTTTTTTTGCCAAATAAATCACTCCCTTTAGATTGTGGTCAAGATCTCATATCCGTCTTCGGTGATCAATATCGTGTGCTCGTAATGAGCAGACATCGATCCATCCCTTGTGACGGTGGTCCAACCATCAGATAATACTTTTACTTCTTTCGCTCCCATGTTGATCATCGGTTCAATCGCCAAGGTCATGCCTGATTTCAGCAACAATCCCCGACCTGGTAATCCGTAATTCGGGATTTGTGGATCTTCATGAAGCCATTTTCCAACTCCGTGGCCGACGAATTCTCTTACCACCGAATATCCTAAACCTTCAGCGGTTTTTTGGATTTCATGTGATATGTCGGATAGACGATTTCCCGCCTTGGCTTTTGCCAAGCCAGCGAACAAACTCGCCTTAGTGCCTTCCATAAGGCCACGTGCGGCTTGTGATATCTCCCCGCATGCATAAGTCCACGCTGAGTCACCATGATAACCGTGATAGAGCGCGCCAATATCGACGGAGACGATATCTCCCTCTTTCAAGACGCGACTCGGGCTCGGTATTCCATGTACGACTTCCTCGTTTATTGATATGCATGCGGAAGCAGGATAACCACTATAATTTAAGAATGACGGGATTGCATCATTATCACGGATTACTTTTTCGACCAAATCATTCAGTTCTTTTGTGGTGATTCCCGGACGGATTGCTTCACTAACGGCTTTGTGAGCCAAAGCAACAATCCTGCCAGCAACTCTCATCAATTCGATTTCACGATTCGACTTTCTTGTAACCATGTGTCATTCTCCTAATCTGTCCACTATTTCCTTGAAGACTTCTTCGGTTGGTTTAGAACCGTCCACCACCATGAGTATTCCCTTTTTCTGGTAATGCTCTAGCAATGGTCTTGTCTTCTCGTTATAAATATTCAGACGATTCATTACCGATTCTTCGAGATCGTCCTCTCGTTGAATCAATTTGTGTCCACAGTAATCACAGATGCCTTCCACTCTTGGTGGATGATATTCAACGTGGTATGTTTCACCGCAATTTGAACAGACTCTTCGTCCGGCCATGCGGTGCATCAATACTTCGTCTTCAACTTCCACATTGATGACTGCCGTCAATTTAATGCCTAGTCCCTCCAACATCGAGTCGAGGGCGCAGGCTTGGGCGTCAGTACGCGGATATCCGTCCAGCATGAAACCTTTTGGATAATCCTTTTTGCATAAAACATCCTTCACGATATCGTTGGTCATTTTATCAGGGACGAGGTTGCCTTCAGATAGATACTTTTCGGCTTCGATTCCAATTTTGGAATGTTTTTTTATTTCATCACGATAGATGTTACCGGTTGAGATATGTTTCAACTGATAATAATCCAATAGACGTTTTGCCTGAGTACCTTTTCCGGCTCCTGGTTTTCCCATTATCAACAGATTTATCATAGGATGATCCTTATCTCATGAATCCTGTATAAGTCTTTTCCTGGGTGTCTGTTTCGATTTGTTTTGCAGTTTCCAAAGAAACACCAACGATAATCAGTAGAGATGTTCCACCGATTTGAATATAAGAATGGCCTAATACCATTGAAGCAATAATCGGAAGTGCTGCGATAACAATAAGGTAAAGAGCTCCGATGACTGTGATTCTAAATAATGTTTTTGTAATATATGTTTCAGTGTCATAACCAGGTCTAACGCCAGGTATGTATGCATTCTGTTTCGACAAGTTGTCCGCCATTTGTTCAGGTCTTACAACAATGAACGTATAGAAGAACGTGAAGACGAAAATCAGGATGATGTAGATAGCGAATCCGATTGGTTGCGTGTAGCTGAACAATTGATTCAACCAGTTGCTGGCGGTCGAAGATATGCTGATGTATCCGAAAACAGTACTTGGCAACGATAAGATAATCGATGCGAAGATAACCGGGATAACACCTGCGGTATTGACTTTCAGCGGTACATTAGATTCTGACTTGCCTTGGAATTTTTGGCTTGCAGGTCTGTTTGCGTATTGGATTGGAATTTTTCTTACCGACACTTGAATGTAGGTAACCCCGACCAACACTAGAACGAACAATAGGATACAAACTGAGAAAAGTACATATCCAGACCAAGTTCCGGCACTAGCATATGGTGATGCTAGAGTTCCTGAGATGTAATATTGATACAATGAAGTTATTGTACCAGGCAATGCCATAATGATACCACCGACGATTAACATCGATGAACCATTTCCGATACCTCTCAAAGTAATTTGGTCAGCTAACCAGATCATGAATGCTGTTCCTGCAGTCAAAACTACTGCGATATAGAAGTATACCAAGAACCACAAGTTTCTTCCACCCGCAGTTGCCCAGTCGCTGACGAATGTCTGGAACAATTGGGTTTGATTGGAATGGAATGCGAATGTCATTGCCAAAGCTTGAACGAATGCCAAACCTAAAGCGACATATCTGTTAAGTCTTGATATTTTCTTTCTTCCAGCTTCGCCCTCAAGGCTCCACTCTTTCAAAGCAGGAATGATATCCATTTGTAACATCTGCACCACGATGGATGCGGTGATGTACGGGCTGATACCTAATGCGATGATTGAATAGTTACGCAATGCGTTACCGGAAATAGAGTTGACGATACCTAAGAATCCGGTGTTGTCGAACATGTCTGTCAACGATGCCGTATTGACTAAAGGCATTGTCACATAAGTTAGGAATTTGAAAACTACGAAAGCTAATAATGTGAAACCAAGTTTTTTGAGCAGATCCTTGTTTTTAAAAATCTTTTTCAAAGTTTCCATCATATCACCTCTGCCACGCCACCAGCATCTTGTATTGCCTTTTCAGCTGACGCCGTAAATTTGTGAGCCTGAACAGTAAGCTTTACCTCTAATTTCCCTCTTCCTAAAATTTTAATTCCGTCCAACACTTTGTTAATGACTCTGTCTTTTAACAACAGTTCAGGATTAACGATAGTGCCTTCAGCGTATCTGTTTAAGTCTTCAATGTTGACGATTGCGAATTCTTTTCTGAATGGATTTGTGAATCCTTTCTTACGCAAACGTTTGTAAAGTGGAGTTTGTCCACCTTCGAAACCAAGTCTGACTCCGCCGCCGGTGCGGGAGTTTTGTCCCTTTTGTCCGCGTCCAGAAGTTTTTCCAGTTCCAGAGCTTGTTCCGCGTCCGAGTCTTTTCTTGTAATGGGTAGCGCCTTGGTTAGGTTTCAATTCATGTAAAGTCATAATCTACCTCCTACTTCACTTCTTCAACTGTGACCAGATGAATAACGGTGTTAATCATGCCTCTGATCATTTCGTTGTCTTCTTTGACAACAGAAGAGTTTCTCTTGGTGAGTCCCAAAGCCTTTACGGTTTTGATTTGATTTGGTTTGTGTCCTACCAGACCTTTAACCAATGTTATTTTTAAGTTTGCCATTATTTGAGTACCTCCTCAACGGTAAGTCCTCTCATCTTGGCGACAGCCTCAGCATTTCTCAGTTCTTGCAAACCAGCAACAGTCGCACGAACGATGTTGATTGGTGTGCTTGACCCAAGAGATTTACTCAAGACGTCTTCGATGCCGGCTAATTCAAGTACGGCACGAACAGGTCCCCCGGCGATAACTCCGGTACCTTCCGCTGCCGGACGCAAGAATACTTTTCCTGCACCGTATTTACCGGTAACTGTATGAGGAATTGTAGTTCCTGTTACAGGTACTTCGATGATGTTTTTCTTTGCATCTTCGATAGCTTTCTTGATAGCATCTGGAACTTCTCCGGCTTTACCGGTTCCGAATCCGACTTTACCTTTTCTATCTCCGACAACAACCAAAGCTGTGAAGCTGAATCTTCTACCACCTTTTACAACCTTGGTAACACGGCCGATGCTTACAACTTTCTCTTCATAGAGTTTAACTTCTTTTTTTCTGGTGTCTTTTCTTCTGTTGTCTCTGTCTCTTCTGCCTCTGTTGTTTCTTCTGTCCCTTGGATTACCTTGGGTCTCTTCAGTGACATTTTCTTCGTCGACAGCGATTCTTTTGTCTTCCATTTTCCGTTAACCTCCTTCTAGAATTCTAGCCCTTCGGCTCTTGCGGCTTCAGCCAATGCTTTTACTCTTCCGTGATAGAGATATCCGCCACGGTCGAATACAACTGTTTTGAATCCCTTTTCGATTGCTCTTTTAGCAATAGCGCCACCGACTACTTGTGCGCCGGCTGCGTTGGATCCGTTTATTTCAGCGAACTCACTGGAATTAGCTTGTACCAAGGTAACTCCGTTGATATCGTCGATCAATTGAGCATAGATATGCTTGTTTGAACGGAAAACATTCAGGCGTGGCCTTTCAGGCGTACCTTTGATGCTGAATCTGATCCGACGATGTCTTTTGATTCTTTGTTTATTCTTATCGACTGGTTTAAACATAATTCATCACCTAGCTAACTATTTCTTAGCTGTTTTCCCTTCTTTACGACGAACGTGTTCGTCTCTGTATCTGATACCTTTTCCAAGGTACGGTTCTGGTAGACGTACCTTACGGATGTTAGCCGCAAATTCGCCTACTATTTGTTTGTCGGCACCTTTGACTTGAACTTCTGTGTTCTTGTTTTGAGGTATCTCGACTGTTACACCCTCCGGAATCGCCATTTCGACCGGATTGGAATAACCGACATTTAAGACCAA
>CALMFM010000105.1 GCA_937862575.1 uncultured Bacillota bacterium | reverse complement strand
CCTTGATGTTTGTTTCAATTGATTCTACTCGTGATTAATCAAGAGTTTTCCTTCCCTGATCAATTCTATCGCCGCATCGGCGACCACCGGTGAGAACTGTCTTCCCTTGAATGCTTCAAGTTCATCGATGATTTCCTCATTGGTCTTGATTCTCGCATGATAAACTCTCTTGCTCGACATGGCGCTGATGGCGTCACAGACGCCAAGTATCTGCGCTCCGAAAGGAATTTCATCGCCTTTTAGTCTTTCAGGATAACCGTTGCCGTCATACCATTCATGATGATACTTGGCAATCAGACTGATCTTGTGAAGCAAATCGTATTTACTGATAAGCTCATAACTGTAGATCGGATGCTTCTTGATTTTCTCGAACTCGTCTTCATCCAATCTTCCGACCTTGTTGACGATGCTCTGCTCGACACCGATCTTGCCGATGTCGTGAAGCAATCCCGCCCAATACAAGTCTTCGATGTCTTTCTTCTCAAGTTTCAGATATCTGCCGACGATTCTGGCGTATTCAGCCACTTCTTCGCTATGACCTACAGTATAGATATCATACATTTCCAAAGTCTTGATCAGAGTCTTGACCAGTTCGGTAGTGAACTTCTGACTTGCTGACTGAATTTCTTCGAACGAGAAGAAACTGTTCATCAGTTTTTGGAATTGATGGAACTGCTCGATGTCCTGATCTCTTAAAATCCATTTATTGGACTTGATCGAGAAACTGAGCCCTCCGAACTGCCCTTCGTCTAGTTTTAATGCTAGAATGATTTTTTCGATTGCATCCGGAAGGTTATGGTTTGTTGTCAATAAAAGGTTCTTGTATTTCAGTGCTGGATTCTTTTGGATATGATATACGTTGTCAATATCAAGATTGTAAGGCAAGGCGTGCAGTTGTCTCATGTTCAGGATATCGATGTCCTCATTGACCACGTCGACAAACCTGAGCGTCTCGTCTTCCACCAGATAACAGGTCGCCGCATCGTATTTGCCAAAGAAAGCCTGTGATATCTGGAACATGTCTTTCAATAGTTTCTCGTTGGTAAGGTTTTCTTCTTTCTTGTCCGCCAAGGACAGTAAAACGGAGATCTTCTGGAAAATGTCGTTGTAACGATTGGTGATATCGCCGAGATCGAACTTGGCTTTTTCCCTCTCAATCAAGAAAAACTTGAACAGGAGCGATAAAATCGCTACTGTCGTCAAGAACAAGTTAAAGTCGATGACCTGGACATATCCGAAGAATTGCTCGGCCAATTTCATGTACAACAGGTAAAAAGTGAATATCAGGAATGACAAGAAAATAGTATGCTTGTAATCGTAATAGAAGGTTACTATCAGATAAAAGACTATCAAAAAGAATTTCGAATTGTTGAAATCGATGAAAGTGACGAAATTGGAGATTATCAACAACAGTATCGCCAAGAATATCAGATAGAACAATACTTTTGGATGTTTGTTATAGTTGTATTTATGGTAATTGTGCAATACGATGATCGGGAATCCGAAGATGAAAATTCCGAAGAAGTCGCCGACCAGCCAAGCCAAACCATTGTCAAGCATGTCGATCCAGGACAACGACTCAATCAAGAAGACGCTTATATTGGACAACAATGCTGCTTGCAAGGATACGATGAAGGAGATCAATATTACATATAGTCCCCTGACAACGTATTTTTCTTGGACAACTTTTTTTGTCACCAAGTCAAACAAGTAATTGAACAGCCAAAACTGGATCACCGTACTCAATGTTATGATGAAAGACACTGAAATACCGATGTACCATACTCTTTCCATGAAAAGACACTGATTGACAAGATTACCCATAAGGGTCGCCACAATCAGTGTTATCAAAACTTCTTTCCTGTAAAGGTAATAGAACAAAATCGACAATCCGGCAGCGGGCCAGAATAAAGCGGCGTCCACGTCTCGACTATAATAGAGCGATCCGAGGACAATCGTAGCCAATACCGCTATAAAAGCGAATAGATTATGTAGCAAAACTCTGTTTTTCATCATTTTGAATCCACCTCAATTCTGATTTTTTAAACAAAGCTGCCATTATTGTAAGTCCCCATACATTTATGATTATATCATAACTCGGATATTTTGATATAACCGACCCTAAAATAACAAAGATATGAAAAAATGACTTGACGAATCTTCCGTCAAGTCATTAGTATCTTAGTTTTTGTTAAGCTGCTTCCTCTGCCAATACCACTTTCAGGTCAGAGGCTTCTTTGTTGTTGTCTTTTTCAATGCCTTCAAGCAAAGTATGTACTTTCTTATTGGTGGTGAATCCGATTGCCGGAATAACCATTATGAGAGAGCATACCAACCCCAATAAACTTACACTGGTCTTTTCAATCAAGAACCCGCCAACTACTATCGCTATTGGTGATAATGCACCCGCAATGGCCCCAAAAGTCGAGAAGACACGTCCTCTTAAAGCCGGATCAATGACTTTGACTAGAGAAGTATTGAATGGTACGTTTACTCCGATCAAGAATATACCAACCATCACATGGATTGCGATGATAAGTCCGTAGAACACGCCATAACTATACAAACCAAGCGAGAACAGGAAAATGTCAACAGTAAGCAGAACCATCGCCAACACGACCATCAGAAGATTGAATTTGATGGTTCTTGTAAGTCTTTTGATCTTGATCGAACCTACTACTATACCTGCGACCATCATCGCCAAACTGGCAGCGATGTTGACCCAACCGATCTCCCAAGCGCTTCGATGCAATTGAATTCTTAGAAGCGACGGCATTGCCACATTGAAGATAGGTGCTATCGCGAAATTGATGAATACCAGATACATCAGCATCGTCAATACGCCTTCTTTCTCCTTGATGTACTTAAACCCAATTGACATATCTTTGAAAAAAGAATGCTGCGTCTTTGGTACTTCTTGTTTATGCGGAGTCTTAATAAACATCTCGGAGAATCCTGACAATATGAACGAGATTCCGTTTAGTAATACTGCCACTTCGAATGAGAACAGATCAAAGGCTAAAATACCGAATAGAACACCCGCAATTGAAGTCACACTGCCAATGATGCTGTGAGCACCGTTAGCCTGTTGCAACATGTCATTTCCAACGATTTCCGGAACCGCGGAAGTTATCGCCGGTCCGAACATCGCACTGATGAATCCCGATATAGCCACAACTACCAACAGAATTGCAGTTGCTTCGCCTTGAGTCAATCCTCTCCAAAACGCATAGGCGACAGCTACGAACATCAAACCTCTAAAATAATCCGTAAGATAGATGATTTTGATTTTATTCAATCTATCAATAATAACACCAGCTAAAGGACTGGCCAGCACCCTGACCCCGGCTCCTAAAGCCATAAATATCGCCAGCATGGATTCCCTGCCGGTCAAATCGGCCACATAGAGGCCGGATACGAAAGCGAACAATACATTCCCTAATTCGCTAACCAAACTTCCTGCAAAAAGCAGAACGAAGTTTTTGTTTCTAAATAATTCTTTCATCTTGCCCTTCCTTTTTTTACTAAGCAATTTAGTTTTTATTTTCAAGGTTGTTCCCTACAACCTGTGAATTTTACTATTTCAGATGTAAAATGTTGTTGACTCCTTCGGTCAATTCCCGATAATCCTCAAGCATCTCCTTGAAGGTCTTCCTACCTTCATCAGTGATTTTGTAGTATTTTCTTGGTTTACCTCTTCCTTCAGTCGGTTCCCAGTAACTCTCGATGAGTTTAGAATCTTCCAAACGGTAGAGAATAGGATAAAGCGTTCCTTCTTTCAGTTCGAGTCCGCCGGTTCCGATCTTGTTCATCTCCTGAATGAGAGAGTATCCATAATGATCCTGCTCACACAGCAGTTTAAGTATGCCAAGTTCCAAAACCCCTTTATTCAGTTGTTTACGAAAATTCGACATAAAATCACTCCTTTTGTCT
>CALMFM010000104.1 GCA_937862575.1 uncultured Bacillota bacterium | reverse complement strand
GGTACATTGAAGAATTTTTCAAAGATATTGTCATTTGGTGTAAGGTCACTGAACAGATCCTTTTCCTGTCCCGATGTCATGGTAAGCAAATGCTTGAGTTGCAATTTCTCGTATCCAGGTAAATATTCTTCAACTTCATCACTGAAATAGAAAAGAACATAGTCATCCATTTTAACCAGATTCAAATCATACAGAATGCCGATAGCGATGCTCGTAAATGACTTGGACACTGAAAAGACGTTGTCTTTGGTATCTTCATCAAAATCATGAGCGGAAGCACGAAAAACCCTTGATCCGTCTTTCAATAGCAGCATCGAATGGATATTATACTTCTCCTCATCAATGATATTGAAGAAATCGACTAGACGTCCCTTGTTGATATTGGCATCTTTTACAGATGCTTTGTTGAAATCCTGTTTGGGAAAAACCATTGTGTATATCCTCCTGAGATATGTGAATTATATCATATTTATTTGTGTAATTTGTGAGTTTTCTCTTTTTTAAACTGCAAAAAGAATGATTTTCTTTTGTTAATATGAAAAAACAAGCTAAAAATACTTAACTTGCTTTCCGGTATTTGCGATATCGGTCTTCTTCGGAAAAGACGCATCCGCAATATTTTTGCATATAAAGACCTTTCTCTCTCGCTTCATTGTTTCCTTCACGAAAGTGAGGTCTTGGATCAACGTAATAAAAAGGTATGCCGATTTCTTCTGCTATCCTTTCAGCCATTTGTTTGATGCGATTATGTTGTTGATAAGGACTCACCAACAAAGTCGTGCTAAAAGCCTCAAAACCCAATTCCTTGGCTTTTCTAGCGGTTTGATAGATTCTGTCCTCATAACATTTGCCACAACGGTTGGAAATGTCTTCCGCAACCATTTTGACGAATTTCTTCAGTCCATAGTCATCTTCGATAATTGTCGGCATATTGATTGATTCCGCCAATTTTTTCAAAGAATCCAATCGGCTACTATATTCAAGATATGGATGGATATTGGGATTATACCAGTATGCAGTAATCTCATGAACATTCCGATCCAATTCCTTCAATGTGCCTACTGTGCATGGACCACAACAGGTATGTAACAATATTTTCATTTTGACTCCTATAACATCGTTAATTTCTCTTTTGCCGGATGATATCCCAAAGCACTGGCTTTTCCGAAGAATTCTCTAGCGATATGGGCATCTTTCTCGATGATGCTGTTGCCTTCTAGGAAGACATTACCCATTTCAAACAATTCCTCTCCGTCAAACGGATGTTTTATTGCTTCTCTAAGATAATTTACCGCTGTCTGTATTTCTTTCTCTTTGAGGATATGATACATTCTGACCATGGCTTTGGTAAATTGCTTCTCGGCAGCCAGTTCAAAATAGTACCTCGATATTTTTGATGAACTCAGTGTGAATTCTTTTTTGGAGAAAAGCTCGCCTAACATATACATCGAGTATGTAGTGTTAACGTCGGATGTATGTGGTGATCTGACATATTCTATCAGAAGGTCTTTAATTTCCATATAGGCGGTATTCTTCTTTTTGGTGTTAGCTTTTGATTTAGAAATGTTTTCATAAAGCATTTGCGCATATTTGTATTTGGCTCCTTCATTGTCAGAGGCAATCGCTTTCTTGTATTCAAGTTCAGCTTTTTTATGATCTTCAACGGTTCCAATACCTTTTTCATAAAAGATACCTAACCAATAATGGGCTAGTTTATTGCCTTTTTCACCAGCTGTAGTCATATATTGAAAAGCTAATTCATTCTTGGCTCCCTGAATCTGTTTGCGGTAATTCAACAACCCAAGGTTGATCAAAGCATTGGTTTCATTGCCTTTGGCCGCTTCAAAATAATAATCTTTGGCTCTTTGGAAGTTAACTTCGACACCATATCCGAGCCGATAAATCTCACCTAAACCGTTCATGGCTTGAATATCGCCTCTAGTAGCTGCTATTTCTAGAAAGTCTTTAGCTTTCTCATAATCGACTTGTATTCCTCTTCCGTACAGATAAGACAAGCCTGAACCCAGATATCCAGAAGTTTGATCCAAATTCATCAACTCTTTGAAATAGGAATTCGCCTTCTCATAATTGATTTTTACGTAAGGTCTACCTTCATAATAAGCAACAGATACTTCCTGCAAAGCATCGAGATTGCCTTTCTTGGCTAATAGTTCCTTGTAATAGAATTCCATCTCATTCAAGAAGAGTATAGATTTTTTCTTGAGGAATGGATGGCTGTCATGATATAACTTGATTAGTTCCTTAATGGCATGAATGTCACCGTTTTCTGCGGCTTTGTCAAGCCAAAAGAATCCGTTTTCATAATCCGGTTTGATCTTCTTGGCTTCCAACAATAACAGACCTCTTTGATACATGCCTGCAGGAACATTGTTCTCTGAACTTTGTTCAAAATACTTTAAAGCCAATCTCTC
>CALMFM010000103.1 GCA_937862575.1 uncultured Bacillota bacterium | reverse complement strand
CACCCTCCGGAATCGCCATTTCGACCGGATTGGAATAACCGACATTTAAGACCAATGTTCTTGAATCTTTTAATTGCGCACGATATCCAACGCCTTTGATATCTAATATTTTTGTATATCCGCTTGTTACACCAATAACCATATTATTCAATAACGCTCTAGTCGTGCCATGTAATGCACGATTGCGCAATGAATCATTTGGTCGGGTTACAGAAATTTCTTGATTTTCAAGTTTGATATCCATGTTTTCATGGAATTGAAAACTCAGTTCCCCGTTAGGGCCTTTCACTACAACGAAATTATTTTCGTTTACGGTGATTTGGACTCCTGCAGGTACTTTGATCACTTGTCTACCAACACGACTCATAGTTTTCTTGCACCTCCATCTATCTGATTACCATATGTATGCAAGCACTTCGCCACCGATTTTTTCGTTTCTTGCGGCTCTATCAGTCATAAGACCTCTAGAAGTGGAAATAATTGCTATTCCCAAACCGTTTAAAACTTTTGGCAGGTCATCCGTCTTAGCATACACACGCAATCCCGGTTTGCTTATTTTTTTCAAACCTCTGATTACTCTTCCATCGTTTTCCAAGTACTTGAGAGTAACTCTCAAAGTTCCTTGTACTCCATCATTTAAGCGTTCGAAGTCAGTGATATAACCTTCTTGTTTCAAGACCGCAAGCACTTCAGCTTTAAGTTTTGATGCTGGCATATCAACTGTCTTGTGTTTCATTTGATTAGCATTACGGATTCTAGTAAGCATATCCGCAATTGGATCTGTCATAACCATATTATTATGCCTCCTTCCATTACCAACTAGCTTTTCTAACGCCAGGAATCTGGCCTTTGTAAGCTAGTTCACGAAAACATACACGACACAGTTTGAATTTGCGATAGACCGCATGAGGACGTCCGCAACGTTCACATCTTGTATATTCTCTTACAGGGAATTTTGAGCCACGTTTCTGGCTGATCTTTTTTGATGTTTTAGCCATTTTATCCTCCTACTTTCTGAAAGGCATTCCGAATTGTTTCAACAATTCCAATGCTTCCTGGTCTGTGTTAGCGGTTGTGACGATAACGATGTCCATACCGCGAATTTTGCTAACTTTGTCGTAATTGATTTCTGGGAATATCAATTGTTCTTTCACACCGAGTGTGTAGTTTCCTCTACCGTCGAATCCTTTTGGATTGACGCCTCTAAAGTCTCTCACGCGAGGCAGGGCGATGGTTACCAGTTTGTCGAAGAATTCGAACATTCTTTCACCACGAAGAGTGACTTTGCAGCCGATAGGCATGCCTTCGCGCAGCTTGAAGCTCGCGATTGATTTCTTGGCTCTTGTGACCAATGGTTTTTGACCAGTGATTAGAGTCAACTCCGCTACGGCGTCATCTAAAACCTTAGGGTTGGCAACTGCGTCGCCGACACCGATGTTGATGACAACTTTGCTAATCTTTGGAGCTTCCATGACGGAAGAGTAATTGAATTTTTCCATCAAAGCCGGTACGATGGCGGCTTTGTATTTTTCTTGTAGTCTATTCATCTTATTCTCCCTTCCTTATTCCAAGACTTCGCCAGATTTTTTAGCGTATCTGACCTTAACTTCCTTGTCTTCTTTTTTGACTTTCTTTGTGATTGTCTTATATCCCACTTTGGTAGGCTTCTTAGCCTTTGGGTCCAACAACATGACGTTTGATACATGGATTGGTTTTTCAACTTCCATGATTCCGCCATCCGGATTTGCCTGTGAAGGTTTCAGATGTTTTTTGACTTTTGAAAGTCCATCGCCTTCCAGGACAACTCTTTCGGATTTTGTTAAAACCTTCATGATTGTTCCTTGTTTGCCTTTGTCGGCACCAGAGATTATAACGACTTTATCGCCTTTTTTTAATTTCATATTCTGTGCCTCCTATAATACTTCCGGAGCCAATGAGACAATCTTTGTAAATTCCTTGTCTCTCAACTCTCTTGCGACAGGACCAAAGATACGTGTTCCTCTTGGGCTCTTGTCTTCTTTGATGATGACAGCTGCGTTGTCATCGAATTTTACGAATGAACCGTCTGCACGACGAATTGCTGATTTTGTTCTTACGATAACCGCCTTAACGATTTCACCTTTTTTCACTACTCCACCAGGAGTTGCCGATTTAACGGTAGCGACGATGATATCGCCGATATAGGCGTATTTACGGCTTGTGCCGCCGAGAACCTTGATTGTCAGGATTTCTCTTGCGCCTGAATTGTCAGCTATCTTTAGTCTGGTTTCTTGTTGTATCATGATAAGACCTCCCGATTAGTCGATCTTCTCGTGTTTTTCCACGATTTCGATCAAACGGAAACGTTTTGTTCTTGACAATGGACGGCACTCAGTAATCTTGACGACGTCTCCTGTCATTGCTTCGTTTCTTTCATCATGCGCTCTGAATTTCTTTGAAGAGATCACGCGCTTATTATATAAAGGATGTTTCTTATATGTAGTGACCAGAACAGTAATTGTTTTGTCGTTTTTATCAGAAACAACAGTTCCAGTAAATACTTTACGTTTGCTTGTATTTTCCATAGTTGATTATCCTCCTTACTTGCTTTCTCTCTCGGTAAGAACCGTTTTCATACGAGCGATTGTCTTTTTGATGATGCTAATGCGTGCAGTGTTTTCCAGTTGACCTGTTGCTTGCTTGAAGCGAAGGTCAAACAGTTCCTTTTTCAGGTTATCGATTTCATTCAAGATATTTTGGGTGTCCATCTCGCGGATGTTTTTTGCATACATCATTTTGAATCACCACTTTCTCTTTTAACAAACTTTGTTGTGATAGGAAGTTTGTGTGAAGCCAATCTCAAGGCTTCTTTAGCTACGTCTTCAGGAACGCCAGCCACTTCAAAAATGACCTGACCTTGCTTTACGACTGCTACCCATTCTTCCGGAGAACCCTTACCGGAACCCATACGGACTTCCAGAGGTTTCTTTGTTTTGGCCAAATGTGGGAAGATCTTGATCCAGACCTTACCGGTTCTCTTCATGTAACGTGTCATCGCGATACGGCTGGCCTCGATTTGGCGCGCGGTAATCCATGCGCCTTCGGTTGCTTGCAAGCCGAACTCTCCGAATCCTACTTCGGTATTGCCTTTGGCTTTACCTTCGTATTTGACCCTGTGAGGACGACGATATTTAGTTCTCTTAGGCATCAACATGATTACTTGGCTCCCTTCTTCTTGGAAGGTAAGATTTCGCCCTTGTAGATCCAAACTTTGACTCCGAGTTTACCGTAAGTTGTTTTTGCTTCGGCCAATGCGTAGTCGATGTCTGCTCTTAAAGTATGTAGCGGAACATTTCCTTCACTATATCCTTCGCTACGAGCCATTTCAGCTCCGCCAAGGCGACCAGAAATTAAAGTCTTGCAACCTTTGGCGCCTGATTTCAATGCTCTTTGGATGGCAACTTTTTGCACTCTTCTGAAAGAGGCTCTGTTCTCCAATTGGTTAGCAATGTTCTCAGCGACCAATCTTGCGTCTATTTCCGGACGTTTGATTTCGACGACGTTCAGATAAACTGTCTTGTCAGTCAGTTTTTCCAATTGTGCGACGACTGCTTTTTTTGTTTCAGCGTTTCTACCGATAACCATACCAGGTTTTGCGGTATTGACGGTGATAATTACTCTTTTCTTACTTCTTTCGATTTCAATCTTGGAAACGCTAGCGTTTTTATAAAGATCGTAAATCAAAGTACGGATTTTAATGTCTTCATGAAGAAGATCGGCAACTTCGTTCTTGTCAGCATACCATCTTGATTCCCAATCAAGAATGATTCCTATGCGTTGTCCTATCGGACTTACTTTTTGTCCCATAAAATCCTCCTTATTCTTTCTCAGCCACGGTAATATAGATGTGGCTGGTTCTCTTCAAGATTTCGAATGCTCTACCTTGTGAATGAGGTTGGAATCTCTTCATGGTTTTGCCTTCTCCAACATAGATTTCTTTGATGTACAAGTTTTCTTGTTCCATCTGGTAATTGTGCTCAGCGTTCGCAACTGCTGATTTCAACAGTTTTTCTACTGGCAACGAGGCTCTTCTTGGTGTGCCTCTAAGGATCGCGTAAGCTTCGCCTACTTGCTTCCCTCTAATGAGGTCTATGACCAATCTAACCTTACGAGGAGATATTCTTACTGTTTTAGCTACTGCTTTAGCTTCCATTATTTCTTACCTCCCTTTACGACTTTCTTATCGGCGTGACCGCGATAAGTTCTGGTCGGAGCGAACTCTCCCAATTTATGACCAACCATATCTTCGGTAACGTATACAGGAATGTGCTCTCTACCATTGTGAACACCGATAGTCAATCCTACGAAGTTCGGGAATATTGTTGAACGTCTTGACCAAGTTTGAATTACTTTTTTTGAATTGGATGCGTTTGCAGTTTCTACTTTCTTCATCAGATGATCGTCGCAGAACGGACCCTTTTTGATTGAACGTGACATATTGAGTTCCTCCTTCCTTATTTATTTCTTCTTCTAACAATTAGAGAATTGCTAGATTTTTTGTGTTTTCTTGTAATCTTGCCAAGTGCTTTTTTACCCCAAGGTGTTAGTGGAGCAGGATGACCGATAGGTTGCTTGCCTTCACCACCACCGTGAGGGTGGTCAACTGGGTTCATAGCGGATCCACGAACGGTCGGTCTGACACCCATGTGTCTTTTTCTTCCGGCTTTACCAAGGCTTACCAATGAGAAGAATTCATTTCCTACTTCTCCAATGGTTGCACGGCATTCGCCTAAGATTCTTCTTACTTCACCTGATTTAAGTCTTACCAAGACGTATTTTTCTTCGCGTCCCAAGATCTGAGCGCTAGTTCCAGCGGCCCTGATCAACTGACCGCCTTTTCCAGGATACAGTTCGATGTTATGGATAACTGTACCTACAGGGATATTCTTCAAGGCTTTGGCGTTACCAATCATGATGTCGGCTGTTGGACCTGATTCTACGTTCATTCCAACTTCCAAACCTTTAGGTGCCAGGATGTATCTCTTTTCACCGTCTGCATAGTTGATCAAAGCGATGTTGGCGGATCTGTTCGGATCGTATTCGATCGAAGCAACTTTTCCGACGATACCGTCTTTGTTTCTCTTGAAGTCGATGATTCTGTATTTTCTCTTGGCTCCGCCGCCTTGATGGCGTACGGTAAGTTTACCTTGATTGTTTCTACCACCATTCTTTTTCAGGGTGACAGTTAAGGATTTTTCTGGCTTGCTGGTTGTGATTTCTGCATAATCCAGCTTTGACATATGGCGTGTGCCGTTTGTCTGCGGTTTATATTTTATGATAGCCATTAGTTATACCTCCATTACACTTCGTAAATGTCAATCTTGTTTCCTTCTTTCAAGGTAACAATAGCTTTGGTGATCGCGCCTTTGAAACCGGAGTATTGTCCGACTCTCTTAGGTTTTGGAACACCATTGATGACATTTACACTTTCCACTTTCACACCAAAGAGAGCTTCAACCGCTTCTTTGATTTGAATTTTATTTGCTCTTCTGTCAACTTCGAAAGTATATTTTCTACTTTCTGAAAGTTTCGTTGTTTTTTCAGAAACGATCGGGCGTTTGATTATTTCAAATTTATCCATATTAACTCAAAGCCTCCTCAATCTTCTTTAATGCTGTTTCTGTAGCGATAATCTGAGTTGCATTCATGATATCGTACACACTTACATGGTCGTAAGTTACAGCTACTAGGTTAGGGATGTTTCTTGATGCGACATCGATGAAGTCATTGATTTCTTCCAAGATAATCATCACTTTTCCTTCTGCTTTTAAACTGTTTATTACAGTAACCATTTCTTTGGTTTGATGTGTTGGCAATACCAAAGTGTTTACTGCGATCAGGTTATTTTGTCTAACTTTTTCAGATAACACTATCTTCAGAGCTAAACGTCTAACCTTTCTGTTAACTTTATAATCATAAGATCTTGGGATTGGGCCAAAGACGATACCACCACCGGTATATTGAGGTGCATTAATCGAACCTTGACGAGCGTGACCTGTTCCTTTTTGACGGTAAGGCTTTCTTCCACCGCCTCTGACGAATGATCTGGTCTTTGTCATGGCTGTGCCTTGACGCATCGCTGCTCTTTGCTGTTTAACAACATCATAGATAACTTGATTGTTGTTCTCGACCGCAAATACTTCTTCGCTCAGGTTGATATTCCCAACTGATTCTCCTTGTTGATTTAACAATGTTAATTTAGGCATAGTTTATTCCTCCTTCCGATAATGTCATTTCTTGACTGCGTTTTTGACCGTAACCAATGTTTTATTCGGACCAGGCACATTTCCCTTAACCAGGATGATGTTCTTTTCCGCATCAGCACGAACTACTACTAAATTTTGAATGGTCACTGTTTCGTGCCCCATTCTACCAGGCATTTTCTTGCCTTTTCTTACTCTGTTAGGTGCGATGACACCCATCGAACCTACACCGCGATGATATTTCGAACCGTGTGTATTGAAACTAGTTCTGAAATTGTAACGCTTTACAACTCCTTGGAATCCTTTTCCTTTTGAAGTTCCTGTTACGTCTACATAATCACCAGCGGTAAATATATCACATTTTACCTCTTGGCCTACTTCATACTCTTCCATTCCTGCAAGACGTATTTCTTTTATGTAGCGCTTAGGTGTTGTGTTTGCTTTTGCAAAGTGACCGGTCAAAGGCTTGTTTACGATGTTAGCTCTTTTTTCCATGAATCCCAGCTGAACTGCTGAGTATCCATCGTTCTCAACGGTCTTCTTTTGTAACACAACATTCGGTTCCACCGAAATTACTGTGACAGGAATCATTTTTCCAAATTCGTCAAATACTTGAGTCATTCCTACTTTTCTTCCTAAGATACCTTTTGCCATGAGTATTCCTCCTTTTTAATTTTTTTACTTCAAGACGATATCTACACCGGATGGTAAATCCAAGTGCATTAGAGAGTCGATTGTCTTCGCTGTTGGGTTGACAATGTCGATTAGTCTCTTGTGAGTTCTTCTTTCGAATTGTTCACGAGAGTCTTTGTTTACATGCGGGCTTCTCAAAATTGTGAAAATTTCTTTTTCAGTTGGTAGTGGGATTGGTCCGCTTACCTTGGCACCTGTTTTCTTTGCGGTGTCAACGATTCTCTTTGCTGATTGATCCAATAATCTGTGATCATAGGATTTCAGTCTAATTCTAATAACTTGATTTGTAGCCATTTAAAGCTCCTCCTTTGCATATAATTGGCTTATACGCAGGCTCATTGGAAATTCCCTGACCTCCTACTTTCGGCATCATAACAACGCTTATGTGTGTGTCAGCAACCTCCCAAATCTCTGCCTTCCTATTTATATAGGCTTTAATATATTATCAAATTTTTTTGACGAATGCAAGGATTTTTTTTCGTAAACGATTAAAATCTTAGACTAAAAAGAAAAAATCACAGATTTCGGTTGAAATCCATGATCATTTCCATTATTTGCGTATTGAATTGCTTATATTCGGTATCGCTGTAATCTACCATTACAATAGGTAATTCAACTAGTAAATCTTCGAAATCTTCAACATTTATCAGATAATCATTGAATGCCTTGGCTCGATTGATCAGCGACCAACTTCCCAAGGCTTTCAGTATTCCTGTTCCGCTCATTTGCATTGTCGCAACACCTTGCATGACTCGGAATCTTCCATAATCCCTTTCTATGGAAATAGCTACCGCGTCTTCTTGAATATAATTGAAAATTTGCTCGAAGTCATCCGAATTTGCCCAATTAGACCTGATGGAATCATTATAATAAAGGACGTTTTCAGTCGAAGCGACGAATTTTGAAATGATTATTATTTTTGCTTCTGTTTTGTCGTTTGTCAATTCACCATATGTTAATTCCGATAAGTCACTGACTTCATATGCATAATCCATGAGTCCGGATTCATCAAGCATGTCTATGAACAAGTTATAATCATCTTCTATAGCATAATCAACTCCATGAATATGTTGAAAATCCAAGATTAGAAATTCTCCCGGATGCGTATCCAAGAAACTAACAATCATCGGCGTTTGTTCGAGAAAATCGTTGGAAACATAGTTGTGTTTCGTATACCAATTGCCTTCTTCATATGTAAGTCTGATGTCTAAGTATCTTACACCTGACAAAAGAAGATTTTCAATATTGGACACTTGGGTAACTGATTGTCTGACAATAAACCCCTTAACCAAAAATCCGGTTGCGCCTTTCATGATTGAGTCAGCTGATAATTCATCGACTGGACTAAATAGATTGATGTCATAAGAAAATGTGTCGTGAGCGCCCAACATGGCAATATCAACCACTTTGGTTTCTTCATCTATATTTTCGCTCATCCAATATCCATAATACTGGTCGTTTGTATTTTTAAACAGTGTAATTATGGGTATGTTGAGTAAAGTAAGCAATGCAATTGGTACAATTAAAATCCTGATGACAATTCTGATTATTCTTCTGCTAATTGACTTCGTTTTCATCGTCTAAACCTCCCCAAAATGCTTGAATCATATCTGATAAATCTTCTGTATTGTTACATACTTCCAAGTGACTCCAATTATGCGGGTACAGGCTAAGATATTTCCTGGTTGTAAATCTGTCGTCGAAGAGAATTGCAACTCCTCTGTCTGTCTCTGTTCGAATTACTCTACCCACTGCTTGAATGACTTTATTCAAGCCGGGAAAGGTATATGCATAATCAAATCCGTTTCTAAAAGTTTCGTCATAATGTGAGCGAAGAACATTATTAAAAGGGCTTAAAGCAGGAAGGCCGGTCCCAACAATTAACACTCCACTAAGCATATCTCCAATCAAGTCTATCGACTCTCCGAAAATCCCTCCCATGACAAACATAAATACCTGAGTGGTCTCCGAATCCTCTTTGAAAAGATTTATCATCTCTTCACGTTCGGAGGAAAACATTTCTCTTCTTTGGGTCACAAAACTTACATTTTCAATCTGTTCTTCAAGTTTTTCTCTTGTTTGATTCATATATTCGTAACTTGGGAAAAACAATATATAGTTTCCTTTTTTTGATGTCACTAATGCTTTCGCTACTTGTATTAACTTATCAATTGAATTTTCACGATCCTTGTATCTTGTGGAAATATCATCAACAGCCAAAAGCAAAAGATTGTTCTGTTTGAAAGGAGAACGGAATGTTGTATCTTCTCCTATTTCATCTGTAAGTAATGTCTTGTAATAAAACATCGGCTCCAAAGTCGCACTGAAAAAATTGCAAGCCTCCATATGCGAAGTGATTGTCATGTTTATATGTTTCGAGGCATTAAGGCATTTAATTGAAATTCTTACATCATCATCAACGTTTTCAATCAAATAAACAAAATCTTTATCATAATACTCGCTGATTTTAACAAAGCGATTGATGTTGAAATAGAATTCTCTTAAAGCTTTCTTATCAAACTTGATTTTGTCATCAGCAAATATTTGATCAAGTTTTCCAAGTAGTCTTCTGAGACTTTTCAAGAAATATGGATTGTAGTCTTCCTTCTTGATAAAGTCCACTTCGACCAACTCCAGACTAGCTTCGGCGAATACATCGAGCACTTGATTGATCTCGGAGGTAGGATTTGGCTTTAAATACTTGGAAGTCTCTCTTATTCGTAAAAATTCTTGCGATTCAAGACTGGCTGAATACATTTCGCGACTTCTTGATACCAGGTTGTGAGCTTCGTCGCAAAGCACTATAGAACTGTAGTCATTGGCCTCAAAATATCTGATGAGTTTAACCAACGGATCGAAAACATAATTGTAGTCGCACACAATAATATCCGAATAATTAGAAGTGTCCAGCGAGAGTTCGAACGGACACACGGAATGTTTCCTTCCATACTTTTTGAACATTTCTTTTGTTACCAAAGTCTCTTCTCTGAAGATGTCTGATATTGCTTTGTATACTCTTTTATAATATCCATTGGCGTATTTACAAACCTCAGGATCGCAGTCTCTTTCCTTTAAAAGACACATTGAATCCTTCGCTGTTATTTCGCACGTTTTGGCGATTAACCCTTTTTCTTCCAAAAGCCTGACTGTATCTAGGACAACTTTCTTTCCATCATTCTTCGCGGTTAAATAAAACACCTTTTCTCGAGGTTGGTTAATCGCCTTGAGCGAGGAGAATAAAGCCGCTATTGTCTTGCCAATACCCGTTGGTGCTTCAAGATAGAGCACTCCCTTTTTAAGAATATTCTTGTAAATATATGCCATCATTTCTCGTTGATTCAAACGGAATTCACCAAAAGGAAAGGTTAGACCTTCAATCGATTTTTGCCGTTCGTCCTCATGAATCGAGAGTAGTTTTATCCAATCGATATATTTAGTAATCGTCTTATCATAAAATGCTTTGAGTCTGCTCCTTGTATAATGAGTTTCAAACTGCTTAACTTTTCGATCCTCAACGCGAATATAGGTTAAAACCACATCAATGCTCTTCATATCGTGGTCATTCATATAAATGTATGCGTATATCTTTGCTTGAGCATTATGGCTTGGATAACTATCTTCTTCCAAGGTTTCAAAATCATCATGAGTGGACTTGATTTCTTCGATGTATAAGACGTTGTCTCGTCTCACAACACCATCGATTCTTCCTCTCATCAGAAGTTCGATTTCTTCCGTAACAAAAGTGGTCGACACAGCGACTTCTTTTTCATCAGTATCGGAATACTTGCTCTGCCAATAACTATGTATCTCGAGTCCTTCTTGAGCTCTTGTAAGCATAACACGGTCATTGGTTATGCTTGCACTTCCGTACAAAAATTCTGCAATTTCTTTTACGCTAATACTGACTTGCTTCATAAATTCACCTATGGATATTATACCTTATAAAGCGTAAAAAAATGCGACTAAATCGCATTTTAATAATTAGATAGTTATTTTGAAAGGCAGCAGTGGCAACTCGTTTGTTGTATAGATGTCGCAGACCGGATAATCATCATATGCATATTTGATTTCCTTGATTCCTTCGATGCCTTTAATTACTATTTGGTTGTTCTGAAGTCTTACATTTTCAATAGGAGTAAATGTAATTCCATCGACACTAGAACTAAATCCTAAATTTTTTCTGGAATGCGAAACTAGGTTCAAGTAGTTGTTTTTTGTAAAAATCACTAAGGAATCATCCTGGACACTATGAGAATAGTACATCGGAGACAATGTGCTTTTGGCTACACGATAAACCTTTTCCAAAACCAGGCTGACCAAACGTTTGACTAATTTATGTTTTTCTTTTAAATATTGATTATCTTCTTCTCCCAAATCGATGGCTGGGACCATAAATATTTTCTTTTCGTCGCTCATGATATTGGCTTGAATTTGTCTTATAAGACTCACATTATCATCAATTGAATCTTTATATGCATAGCCAGGAAGTTGAACCATGATAAATGGAATTTCCGGATCTCTGAAATAAATTCGATATGCTTGAATAATCCTTGTAAGCGAAATGCCGTATAGTTTGATGTTGTGATGGTCGTTCTCACCCTGATAGAAAATAATCGCTTTGAATGAAATGGGTATTAGTTTTGAAACCATTTCCTCAAAGAACAATGTCGGATTCATCTTTCTTGTTTCAACATCTGTTCCGATTCTTTTTATGTATTCAGCGACTTCGATGTGGCTGTGTATTTCTTTTGAACTCATCCAAGAAAAAATTGAAGTTTCTAGATTATTTGCGGTTACTACTCCAATTGGAACTTTAGCTAAAGTATGAAGTTGCTTTGCAAACACATACCCTAATGCGCTAAAATTGTCTAAATCATCAATGCCTGAAATCTCCCATTTTGCTATGTCTGTAAATTTGTTGTCTTCATCAAGGCTCTTATTTAGATTCAGATAACGAACATTCGCCTCGTGATAATCCGGTTTATGATAACTGTCTTTTAAAGGCATGTAAACATTTTTGCCACCGATAATCAAGAATACATCACCAATAACACAGTGATAAATAGTGTGTTCTTGTTTTTTCGTATACAAGGTAAAAGAAAAACCCTTGTCCCTATAGGAAACGGGGTTCAATTCAAAAAGAAATGAATCAGTGTTTGTTCTTATCTTCAATTCTTGATCAAGAAAAGATATAGATAAATCTATTCCCTTTTTACATTGGCCGAATATCCTGATTGGCTTGTCGGCTTGAAATATCATGTTGTCACTAAAGATAGGCGACAATGTAAATTGTTTTTTCATGCAGTAAAATCCCCCAAAATGACGCAAAACTATATCCATTATAACAAAATCGAGTTGTTCATGCAAACCCAAACCCGACAAATTACTTATAAAAAAAAGAATGCGAATAGAAATTCATATTTAAAAGAAAAAGGCCTCTTAATTTAAGAAGCCTAATCAAATAATTTTTTCTTCCACTTTTTGCCCTTCTTGACTAGATAACGATTTGCTTGGAATTCAAGTGTATCTTTCACGCTATCCTTTATATCTCTTGTGATAAAACCAAGTTCTCTCTTTGCCTTCGAGTTATCAAAAGCATGATTCGACCTCAATACCTTAACGCTATAATGAGTAAATAATGGTTTCTGCCTTCTTATCTTGTAATAAAGCTCCGCAAAATAACTTGTGGCCAATATAAACCAATAAGCTAGTTTGGTTCTAATTTTCTTTTTACCAGAAAATTCAGATATTAGATCGAGCAACTCTTTGACTGTAATATCACTTCCTGACATCAGATAAATTTCTTTATCTTTTCCTCGTTCAGCGGCGAAGATAATTCCTTGAACAAGATCCCTGACATCTACGAAATTATAACTTCCTTTAATATATGCGGTTAATCTCCCAAGTAGGTGGTCAATGAAAATCTGGCCGGTATTGGATAATTGATAATCATTAGGTCCGATGACCCCCGCAGGACACACTACGATTGTTTCCAATTCTTTTCCGCTATCTTTAAGGACTATATTGGTCGCAATCGCTTTGGATTTTGCATAATGGCCTTTAACCCAATCTGGATTAAATTCCTCGGGTTCTTTCATGACTTGTCCTTTAGGAAGTTCTTTAAAAGCATGCACACTTGAGGTGTAAACCATCCTTTTGATATTGTTCGTCTTGCATGCTTCTATAATGTTTTTTGTACCATTTACGTTGACATCATAGATTCGCTTCTTCTTTCCTGAGCCAATTTCAACAATGCCAGCCAAATGAAAGACAATGTCGAAGTCTTTTACAATATCAATCAGTTTGTCTTTATCAAGAATATTACCATATACAATGTCTGTGTATGGTTCAATCATTGAAATGTCATCTTTCGGCAATACCAAAGAGGTCACTTGGTGACCCTTTCTAAATAATTCATTTACAAGGACATTGCCGATATGTCCAGTAGCTCCTGTGACAAAGCATTTCATGATAACACCTTCTTAATCTCATTATATTCTCATATCTCTCATAAGTAAACGCTTGTTTATTATTTTGATGAAAAGTTCAGAATTCCATCACATTGTCATAACAAAAAAAAGACCGTTTCCGGTCTTAAATTTTGTTTTCATCGATGACAATTGTGTTGACTTGGTACCCGTATCCGGCTCCTCCGTCAATCATAATTTTATTATCTTTATAAATTATGTCATGTTGTTCGTTGATTGCGATATTTGGAGTATGCCCGAATATCAATTTCTTTTCAAAATTCTCCGGCAACTTTTCTTCATATCTGCGTTCCCATATGGCAAAGTGCTTGGAAGTGTTACGCCAATCGTCTAAAGAAAAATCTAGAAAAGCATGAACTATAACGTGATGCTTGAACTCAAGATAAAGCGGTAAATTCATCAACCATTTGGAAAATACTGGATAGTGCGTCAAAAAATAATCGCTTATTTTCAGAATATTTTCTTCAGTTACGTCTATCGGACTATTGTGATTTTTCTGGCCGAGTTTCAAGGTTTCACAAAAGCCGTTTTTCTCAATGTTCCATAATACGTCTGATATTTTAAACCTTTTTTCCAAAACGCTTAATAGAAATTCATCATGATTGCCTAACACGCCAATTACTCTATCCTTGAGAATCAGATCTTCCAAGTAACCGATAAGCTGGTGTCCTTGATGTCCCCTGTCCAAAACATCTCCAGCTATAACCAAAATGTGCTTACTGTTGTGCACTTCGAACCCGGCAG
Organism: uncultured Bacillota bacterium; assembly: GCA_937862575.1. GTDB lineage: Bacteria > Bacillota_I > Bacilli_A > Izemoplasmatales > Hujiaoplasmataceae > 4572-104. Next base: position 10,371 of record CALMFM010000103.1, on the reverse strand, counting down.
CTTCAAGAGATTGAAGCATCAAATCATAATGTGAATGAATGTCGCCGATAATAAAATATTTTTTCATTTAATAACCTCTTGTAAGTTCTAATTTGAACATGTTTTAATGGAATTCAAGCAATTAATAACTTGGTAAGAAACCGCAAAAGAAACAAAATAACTTCTTGTTTGTTCATTGGAATCCGGTCCGGAATATCTCATTCAATCTTTGACTATATTATACCATATTTAGATTTTTAATATTATTTATTTTGATACATTTTTCAAAGAAAAAAGCCAGGATTAATCCTGACTATTTGCAAGCTAATTCGTAGATTTTTCTTGCATCTTCCAATGTAAGTTCTTTAAACTGACCGAATTTTTCTCCACGATTGATTCTAAGCTTACTGAGAAGTTGATCGATGTCTTCTTTTTTGGCTCCAATTTCATCAAATGAAGTCGGCATTCCAATCTCTTTAAAGAAAGATTCCATCGCGTCAATACCCGCCTTGGCAACTTTCATAGGTTTTCTTGGGTTATCTTTGATTCCAAAAACTTTAACAGCCATTCTTCTATATCTTTGAACATCTGCGTCAATAGTATATCTCATATATGCAGGAAACATTACGGCCAATCCTGCGCCGTGTGTAACATCATAAAGTGCACTTAATTCGTGTTCTAGTCCGTGGGTTGTCCAATCTTCGACTCTGCCGACTCCAAGTGAGCCGTTGTGAGCTATCGTGCCAGACCAAGATATTGTAGCTCTCGCTTCATAGTTAGTTGGTTCTTTCATTACAATTCGTGCCGCTTCAATAATAGACACCAAAGTCGCTTCACAAAGTCTGTCTGTTAGAATTACATCTGGAGTTCTAGTTAAATATCTTTCCAAAATATGGCTCATCATATCGACGACTCCGGCTGCGGTTTGATATCTTGGCAAAGTGTAAGTCAACTCTGGGTTCATGATAGCGAAAGTAGGTCTGATATAACGACTATATCCGCCTCTTTTTAATAATCCTTCAGTTTTAGTAATTACCGATGCTGTACTACCTTCAGATCCAGCTGCGGGAATTGTTAAGATTACACCAATCTTAAGCGCTGATAAAATCTCGGCTTTACGATCATAAAAATCCCAGAAGTCTCCGTCATACTTTGCGCCTGCGGCTATTGCTTTTGCCGAATCAATTGCCGAACCACCACCAACAGCTAAAATGAAATCAACATTTTCTTTCTTGCAAATTTCAATTCCCTCATATACAAGAGTATCTCTTGGATTCGGAACTACACCTCCGAATTCCAAGTGTTCAATGTTTTCTGCTGCTATTGCGTTTATAACTCTATCAAGTAAACCCGATCTTATAATTGAGCCTGATCCGTAGTGAATCATTACTTTTTTTGCGTCATAAAATTTAAGCAATTTACCGACTTGCTTCTCGGTGTCTTTTCCAAAAACGAATTCTGTGGGACTGTAATAACTGAAATTCAACATATTCTCTCACTCTCCGAAACAATTATATCACAACTTTCATCTAATAAAAATAACTATGCTCCTATGTATATAAATGTGAATAAATGATATAATTATTTCAAAAAGGTGATGACTCATGAAAGATTTGACATGGATTAAAGAAAGACTTATAGCCCATAGAGGCTTACACACAATTGACAAGTCTGTGCCAGAAAACACATTACTGGCATTCGATAAAGCAATTGAAAAAGGATACGGTATCGAGATGGACATCAATGTGATGGGAGATGGAACTGTCATTGTTTTCCACGATATACCTTTAAAAAGACTTACCGGAATCGAAGGCAAAGTCTCTGAATTGACATTTGATGAAGTTAAGGATTTACGAATCCACAACACTGGAGAAAAAATTTCTACATTGAAAACCGTTCTTGATTTTGTTGATGGCAGAGTCCCTCTTTTGATTGAGCTAAAACCTTTAGGAAATAACAACCTGCTTTGCGAGAACTTCATGAAGGTTATCAAGGACTATAAAGGTGTCTATGCTATCCACTCGTTTAGTCCATTTATTGTGAATTGGTTTCGCAAAAACTATCCTGAAGTAATCCGAGGACAAGTAACTGAATTTTTCCGTGATGACCCAAAAATGAAGAGAATCACGAAATATCTAATGCGAACCATGTTCTTTAACCGCATAACCAAGCCCGATTTCGTCAATTACGGAATCAAAGATCTTCCTAATAAATATTGCGATAAAGCGCACAAGAAAGGAATGTGTATAATTTCATATGCATCCCGAACACAAGAAGAATTCGACATGGTTAAAAGACATTATGATAACTCTGTATTTGAATACTTCATACCGAAAGAAGGGTGATTTATAGATGAGTATTATCGACAAAATCCAAACAACCACAAAAGAAACTATCAGATCTAGGCTGGATTCCTTTATTATTGATAGAAATACCAATCACTATAACGACTTATTTATGAAAGAATATCTATATAACTATCTCGAATACTCCAAGACGATAGATAATCAGCCAAATCTCTTCATATTGGTCCTTTATGTTGATAATATTGACAAGATTAATATTCGTCATTCTACCAAAGTAGGAGACGAAACCATTAAAAATCTAGGTTATGTTTTAGACCAAATGAAATCCGAAACTGAAATGATATTTAAGTGGAGGGGGCCTGGCTATATTATTGGTATCCATGATTTACCTAGTACAAACATTAAAAAGCGTGCAGATGCTTACCAAAACGCGGTTAAAAACTCCGAGACTTTCATAGAACCAATTACAGTGTCGGCAGCCGCGGTTCACATCTCGGAAACCGACGCTAGTTTGTCTAGCGCTAAACGTGTTGATTCGTTGATTTCAAAAGCAATAGAAAGAATTAATCTATCCAGAGAACTGCCTGATAATTATTTCATCGACAAAAACACAGTTGTCAATCGAGAAAATTTAGGTAGAATCTTGGTTGTTGACGATAATCCGTTATCAACGGCCGTAGCTAAAGACTTTTTTGAAAGAAACAAATACCAAGTTACAATAGTAAAGGATGGTATTACCGCTTTAAATATATCAAAGACGGATTATTTCGATGTAATTATCGCTGATCGTTTTGCCTTAAAAATGGATGCAATCACACTAAAGCAATATATAAACGATTCATCAATTAACATGAACACGGTTTTCATTCTAATCGTGCATAACAAATCCCTTAGTATCGTCCAAAAAGCAAATCATGCAGGTATCGATTATATAGTAACCCAACCTGTAATCTATGAGGAAATCCTTGGTTTCATATTAAGAGAGGCCAAGAAAAGAGCGAAACTCTGTTATGAATTATAGAGATGTATTGATTCTCGGCCTGGTTCTTCTGGTCTGGGCATTTGCGATGGTTCTTCTGGTTTTTATCCAAAAATTCAGAATGGCATATCGCAAAAAGAGAAACTTAGAGATTCAATTGCTTATGACAAAACGCTATCTATATTTTGAAAATGTAAAGATTACTACAACCGGTTGGGTATACCTGGAGAATCTCTTCTTTCTTATGCAAAGAGTGAAACTCCCTGAAACATCAATAATAGAAGCATATGAATATCTTAATAAAACAAGAATGATTGGTCGCCTAAAAAAGAGGCTCTTTTCTCCATATTCATATCGAAGAAAACAGGCTATTTCATACTTATCTCTATTTAGAAACAAAGATACATTATCAGTATTGGCAAATAGATTGAACAAAGAACCCAGATATCATATTCGACTCATGCTTGTAAACGGTTTGAAAAGAGATATTAATCAAGAAATATTGAAGAAGATAGTATATTCATTCCCGAAAAGCAGAAGGTTCTATTTAAATAAAGCAATCTTGATAATACGGAATCATCTAAACATGGAAGGCATTGACCTGAAAGTTTTCTTCGATTCAGTACATATTGAGATCATCGAGTTTCTTTCAGAAATTGCCAAAACGTTTTACATTCCCGAATTCCAAGCTTATTTATCAGGCCTAATTAAAGAGGTAGAAACTTATAAAGTTACTCCGGAGTTATCATATCTAAATCAATATCCTTCAAGGAGAATCGATTTCTTATACTTAAGATTGTTATCAGCTGCATCCGGCTTCTATGGCTATGATATGGGAACAGCCAAATATTTAAGAGATAGCAACATAGAAGTCGTAAAGGTAGCCGCTGATTCTTTAGCAAAAACCGCAACTATTGAAAACATTCACATATTGATGAGTCACGCGGAACTAACAAATAAAGATATTGTATTATCAGATGCAATAATTAAAATCTGCGAATTGAAACCAGAACTTTACAATGACGTTTTCAACCTCTTCCAACAGGAAAAGGAAAAGCGTAAAAGGTATCTTCTAGCAGCGGTGCTTTCAAAAAAGATTGATTATCTTCTATTGGCAATTCAAGATGATGCAGAATTATCTAATCTGCTCAATGCCGTCATCAAAAGCCGTTACTCTGCGAATCTGATTAACTGGCTTAATTCAAACAAGAATCACTCTATGGAAAAGAGAATTTTGGGACTTATTTCCAATTTAGCCAAATCAGATCCCGACTTCTACATGGATCTCAATAATTATCTTGATCCTGTTATATTCAAGAAATTAGGATACGTGTCCATGAAGTATCCCAAGCCTCAGGAAGAGATGGCAGACGCAGACTCAGGAAAATTCCGTTGGTTATTAACGATACTGATTATAGTATTTGCGATATTCCCTATCATTTTCATTATCACAAATATAGGATTCATTTTTCGGTCATCTTTTTTTGATAGTATCACAAAATATCTCATCGATTTGAATATCTGGTTCATTGCATATTACGTCTTCATTAATTTCACATATATCGCATTTGCATTTATAGCTTTAGCGGAATTTAAATCTCAACATAGTCTATGGAACATTAAGGATATTGATTACCTCTATGAACCGGGAGTTATGGCTCCAATATCGATAATGGTACCCGCATATAACGAGGAATTGACTATCGTTGAAAGTGTCCGTTCGTTGCTAAGTCTTGAATATCCGGAGTTTGAAGTAATCGTTGTCAATGATGGATCCAAAGACGGAACTCTTAGAACGATTATTGACGCTTTTGATTTAAAGAGAATAGATTATTATCATAACGATTTAATAAATACAAACCATGTCAAAGCCGCATATCGAAACAAATTCTACCCAAAACTATTGGTGGTAGACAAAGAAAACGGTGGGAAAGCCGATTCTCTTAATGTGGCAATCAACTTCTCCAAATTTGATTATGTTTGCGGTATTGACGCCGACTCAATTCTCGAATCCGACAGCATGCTCAAGATGATGAGCACGATTCTCGACAACGACCACGTTACCTTGGCTTTAGGAGGATCAATTGTCCCGGTAAACGGGTCGGAAGTGGATCACGGTTACGTGGAAAGATTTGGTCTTCCAAAAACATTTCTCACTGCGGCTCAGTCAATTGAATATATTAGAGCTTTCAACACCGGTAGATTGGCCTTCACGAGAATGCGATCGTTACTAATTATTTCCGGTGCTTTTGGCCTGTTTGAAAAAAAGATGCTTGTCAGGATTGGCGGTTATCTAGCAGCTAGCTCCTTCAAAAGAAAAACTGTCGGTGAAGATATGGAACTCGTGGTAAGAATTACCAGAGAAGCTACAGAAGCGGATTTGGTGCACGAAGTCAAGTACGTGCCTATGGCAAGGTGCTATACTGAAGTTCCTTCTGATTTAAACATTTTGCTAAAGCAAAGAAATCGTTGGCAAAGGGGGCTTATCGAGACCCTCTATTACCATCGCAAAATGATTGTGAATCATCATTTTGGTTCAAGAGGTTTGCTAGGAATGCCTTACTTCTTCTTTTTCGAGATGATTGCCCCTTTATTGGAACTCGAGGTTTATCTTTCTTTGATTATTGGTGTCGTATTCGGAATCTTTAATGGCGTTTATATCCTTGCGTTATTGGCTGTAACGACTTTACTGGGAGTGGTGCTTTCAATGACCTCATTGTTTGTCCAAGAGAAATACGCAAGACCATTGTCTTTTAAAGATACGATGTTACTTGTTTTAATGGCCATTATCGAAAATTTCGGTTGGCGTCAATTTATAAATCTCTATCGCTCTATCGGCTTTTTCTCTTCATTGAAGGGCAACAACAGTTGGGGAGCTATGACTCGAACCGGTTTCAAGAAATAGAAAGGAGAATGATCATTGGGCTTTTTTAGCAGACTGCCACTTGATGCGGCTGATGAATTTCCTTTGTTCTCAACCGCATATTTCATTGGCGCTTTAGTATCTATTCTGATTCTTATTCTTTGCTACATATACTTTCCTAAATTAAAGGATAAAAGTTATGAGAAATATATCCGTTATTTCTTGGCTGTTTATTTGATGATTACAATATTTGAAATCAATCTCTATTTTTATCAAAACAGCTTACCTTGGTATGCATACATCCCCGAGGGATTATGCGGTATATCCGTAGTGCTTTCTGCATATGTTCTTATCACCAAGAATCGAACAGCTTTTGTGATTCTATTCTTTTGGGGTTGGGGAGCATTTATTGCCATATTTGCCCCTAACATCAATGAAGGTCCAAATTACTATTATTTCTATCAATTTTACTTGAGACATTTGTTGATAGTGATTGGCGCTATGTATATGATGAGAGTATTTGATTACAAAATATATCCAAAGGATTATCTAACATATGTATTCATAACCTTGCCACTAGCGATGTGTTCATTGGCTTTGGGATACATCATCAATGCCGACCTTTATAGCAACTATTTGTATATGGTTAAACCCGTCATCGAAGGTACTCCTCTAGATTGGTTTTATGGTATCCACCCTTTGTTCTATACTGTAATATGGATATTGATTGCCTTTGTCTTTGCCTTCCTTTATGGCTTGCCTTTCTATCAAAAGAATTTAAAAAGTGAGATCGTTTGATCTCACTTTGTTTAATTAAGTTGATTATCAATCCATATCGACGTCGAAGTTTTCGATGATCGAGTCTTTTTTGATGATTTTCGCATCTCCATGTTTTACTAGGAACATGGTGATGAAAGCTGAAGCGACGAATAAAGCTGCATATGGGAACAAAATCTTTCTTCCCCAAGTGTCCATCAGAATACCTGATAGAATCGGAGTCATGATTTGCGCAGCCATACTGAACGCATAGTAATATCCGGTATATTTTCCAACGTCTGAACCTTTGGCAAGTTCAACTACCATCGGATAAGAGTTAACGTTAATTGTTGCCCAAGCAATACCGGTCAAAGCGAAGATTACATACATTACACTAGCAGAATCCGGTGTTAAGAAGAATACGGAACCAAAGCATAATGTAAGCATAATTATACCAATTAATATGGTTTTCTTTCTTCCAATTTTTGTGGCTAATATACCAATTGGAATAAAGGCAATTAAAGCGGCCCCTTGAGCAATCAAAAGTGGCATTGCGAATCCTAAGTCAAGAACCTTAGGGGCGTAGTCTGAAAGTTTTGTAGTAACTGCATTATAACCTGTGAACCATAAGAAGATTGAAGCCAAAATCAATGCTAGAGAACGTTTCTTATCTCTAGAAAGAGCTTCTACAGATTCATGATGTTCTTCAGCTTCTTCCTCTTCGGTAAGTCCTAGTTGTTTGTCAAGTTCTTCTCTTTCTTTGACAAGTTTAGGTTCTTTGACTTTCCATAAGAAAATTCCTAAAAGGACAAGCATCAATATTCCGATTGTCAAAAATGCTGGAGCATAGTTTACATATGATAAGAGGTCAAGTCCATAGACTTTGAGAATGATAATAGCAATAATACCGCCGAAGGTTCCCATTAGGTTAATAACCGCATTGGCTTTGGAACGCAAAGGTTTGATGGTTACGTCAGGCATCAATGCGACTGCCGGTGAACGGAAGGTCGCCATTGATAACAACGCAATCAATAATGTTATTACAAATACGATAAAGGTTGATGGAGATTGGGCGGTAATAATCCAGGCTCTCTGATTGAGATGCAAATAAAAGAATTCTTTCAGATTGGCTTGGTCTTGACTGTCTAGAGTGCCTCCGGACACAGTCAAAATTTCATTGATACCCTCCAAACGATCAGATTCATAATCATAATCGTTGACATTGGTTGTATCATCGGTATCGATTCCATCGATCACGTCCACATAGAACTCATCATATCTTTCCTGAGTGATGATGCCATCATTTAATAAAGTATCCCATTGGTCGATGATGTCGTCTCGGATATCTACCCAATCATTATAACCCAATTCCACATTTTGGATACTATTGTACTGTTCTACGATAGTCGATTCAGATTCCAACTTGACTACTTGATAGTTGTCGCTGAAGGTCAATCCCATAAAAGCGAAAGCGGCTAAAATAGTTCCAACAATAATGTATGGAGTTCTTCTTCCTCTTTTGCTTGTTTGCTTGTCGGACAACGTTCCGAACAAAGGAATCAGGAATAAGGCAAACACATTGTCTAATGCCATTACTACACCTGACCAAGTCTGATTCAAACCGAACTTGTCAATCAGGATTTTAGTGATTACCGAATCATAGGTTTGCCAGAATAAAGTGATTAGGAAAAATGCCAAACCTACGAAAAATATCTTTTTATAATCCAGTTTCATACAATACCTCTCTATTCAATTTTTTCTTAAATGATATTATATCATGATTTCATTTATAATACATGGCAAATAAAAAAAGCGTCCTTAATGAACGCTTAATTTGTTTTGATTTTGCTGGCGATATATTTAATGGCGGTTTCGTTGTACTTGTTTACATCGAACTTTAAGGTAGTTTTATCGTTGGCACTTGAGGTCAATATGAAGTAAAGCGTTTTTCTCACCCTGAACATCATGATAAAAGTGATGAATGCAACAACACCCACCGCAATATACTTGATATACGGTTGGAAAGGAATAATATCCGGAACTGGAATCCTTCCCATGTATAAAAGATATCCGGCATACAAGGCTCCGCCTAAAAGCAAGAGTCCCAAGAGACGAACCCAAATACGGTTTTTAATATATTCAATGTAGTATTCAATTCTACTGATAGTTGAAATCTTGATTTCGTTCATGCGTTTCTGTTTGGCTCTTCTGCCTCTGGACATGAATATTCCGTGAGAATAAATTACTATCCTCTTTGTGGTCAATAATATCTGACAGGAATATCCTTTGGCGTTCAAGCGACGGAAATCTTTATAAACTTTTTCCTCACTATCAATTTTAATATTTTTCAAGATATTGTTTTTCATAAAGAGACCCTTCTTGCTTTATTTTATTTTACATTAAAAACCTTTGAAATACAATATATCAAGAGAAATTGAATATTGGCGTCAAGCTTTCACTTTTACTATTTTTGTCAATTCTCCGAAAATCATCGGAATGAATCCTAAGGACATAGCAATCATTACTTCGGCAAAATTCAACGCCTTTATTTTGAAAATGTCTGCGACTGGTGGAACATAAACCAGAATCGCTAATAATGCAAGCGCTCCAAACACTGCCAGATTAACCGCTTTGTTTGCGAACGGATTTGATTGGAAAATGAATTTGGTTTCGGAACGAGCCGCATAAGTTCTGAACAATTCCCCAAAGATTATTGTGACGAAAATCATCGTTCTAGCATGAGTTGGGTCATCCATGATAAGACCTAATTTGAAACTTATGAGTGAAGCCAACATGACTCCAAAGCCTTGAATGAAAACTCTAATCAATGTTGGTTTATTTAAAATCTGTTCTTTGGTGTTTCTCGGCTTTTGATCCATGATATTCTTCTCGCCTTTTTCCATTCCCAGAGCGAAAGCTGGGAAAGCATCCGTCATTAAATTGATCCATAATAAATGTATCGCCAAGAGTGGAATAAGTCCGTCAAAGAACTTGCTGAAAATCATCGCGACTAGAATCACGAGAATCTCGCCGATATTGCATGAAACCAGGTAGATGGTGAACTTGCGGATATTGGCGTAGATGACCCTTCCTTCTTCAACAGCTGATACGATTGAAGCGAAATTGTCATCAGTTAAAATCATGTTGCTGGCTTCTTTTGAAACTTCTGTTCCGGTGATGCCCATGGCAACTCCTATTTCAGCTTGTTTCAAAGCAGGCGAGTCATTTACTCCGTCACCAGTCATTGCCACTACTTCACCATGTTTTTGTAATACTTCGACAATTCTAATTTTATCTGCCGGAGTACTTCTGGCAAAAACATCGCAGTGCATGATGGCGTCTTCGTATTCTTCATCAGACATGTCTCTTGTATCTTCTCCCGAAAGAGCAATATGTCCTGATTTCAGTATATTTAGTTCTGTAGCTATGGCTTTAGCGGTAGTTAGATGGTCACCGGTAATCATCATAACCCTGATGCCGGCTTTATG
>CALMFM010000102.1 GCA_937862575.1 uncultured Bacillota bacterium | reverse complement strand
GCTAAGTTCTTACCATCGGTTATAAGATCTGTGACTTTCGCTCCAAACCGGATTTCACCACCTAAGGCAATTATTTCTTTTCGTATGTTTTTGATGACTTTTATTAGTTCGTCCGTTCCAATATGCGGCTTGTTTATATACAACACCTCAGGATCTGCCCCAGCTTTGACCAAGGTTTCCAATACAACCCTGGAACGCAAGTCATTAACAAGAGTTGTTAATTTACCGTCTGAGAAAGTACCGGCTCCGCCTTCGCCAAACAGAATGGAACCATTCTCGTTGAAAGTTCTGTTTGTTTGGAAATCATTCCATAAACCAGTTCTCTTGTCAACATCCAGTCCCCTTTCCAAAACCAAAGGTTTATATCCTCTTCTGGCTAAAATATAGGCGGCGAAAATACCTGAAGGGCCAAACCCTACAATAACGATTCTTCCTTTCGGTATGGCTTTGCCTGATTCTACTTCCTTATATGCCAAGTCAGGCGTAGCCATGACATTCTTGAGGTTTCTTCTCAAGAACTCTTTTTCATTCTTGAGACCAATGTCAACGTTATAGACAAAACGGATGTTTTCTCTTCTGGCGTCCACTGCTTTCTTGAAGATTTGGAACGACAAGATATCGGATCTGGAAATCCGATACGTGAAACTGATGAATTTATGAAGGCTTGTCAGTTCCTTTTCCTTGGTAACTGCTTCATCAAGAGTTAATGTTATATTACTAATCCTGACCATATATCTTACCTGTAGCCGCATGATATCCGGCTAAATATCCGCTTGACCATGCCCATTGGAGATTGAATCCTCCGCAACGGCCGTCAATATCCATTACTTCTCCCGTGAAGTAAAGCCCACTAACCAAACGCGATTCCATTGTAGTGTCATCGATTTCCCTGACGCTTACGCCACCGGCCGTGGCTTGAGCGTCCTGGAATGATTTTGAGCCTCTTACCGGAAAACGCCAATCAAATAATAGGTCGATGACTTTTGTCAATTCTTTGTTAGACAAGTCTTTTACTAAAGTATTTTGTTTTTGAATTCCGGCTTCTTTGACCAAAGCCGATATATATCTCTTATGAACAAGTCCGACCAAAGCGAAATCTATTGGTCTTTCCTTGGCATATTCAAAACGTTTCTCTACTTCCGGTCTGGTCAATTGACTAACCAATATCAGCTTTACAAAAGGTGTCTTACCAGACAGAAACAGCTCATTGGCTTTCCGGCTAATATCCAATATAGCAGGTCCGCTAATACCGTAGTTTCCGAAAAGAATGTCGTCTTCTTCTTTCTGGATGACTTGATTGTCAACGATAAGCTCGACTTTTGTCGGCATCTTGATGCCTTCAAGATGCTTGAGGTAAGGGCTGTCTAGTTTGAGTTTAACTATTGAAGGGAAAACTTCCGTTATGGTATGACCAAGCTTTTTTGCCAAATCATAACCGGACCCGTCACTTCCCGACTTTGGCAAAGCCATTCCCCCGGTGGATATAATCACCTTATCCGCATCAAAATTACGTCCATCTTCCAATTGAACGGTAAAGTAGTTGTTTTTTCTAATAATATTACTTACAAAAGCATCGGTTACGACTTCTATATTCAAATGATCAAGTTCATAAAGGAATACATCTACGATCGAGGACGCTTGTTCGGACAAAGGATAAGTTTTTCCTTCTTTTTCAACTTTAGGAACGATTCCAAGTTCACTGAAGAAATCTAAAGCCTTGGCTGGAGAAAAGTGACTCAATGCATAACTGACAAAAGACGGATTATTATAATCCTCAATACTGGTTTCGACATTTGTGTAGTTGCATCTTCCGTTACCGGTTGCGAGTATTTTTCTGCCGACTCGGTTGTTTCTTTCAAGAATGGTCACATCCGCTCCCATCCTTCTGGCGGCTACGGCAGCGATCATTCCGCTGGCACCACCGCCAATTATATAAACTTTTGGTATCTTCATAAAATCACCCTTCACTGGTTGATATTTTTTGGTTTCCTTTTTTATAGGTTGTAATTTCCAGGATTATAACCACAATCGTAACGACTATCGCCAAGAACAGGTACGAATAACGGATATTGGTCATTTCGCCGATGATTCCCATAATTGGGAATATTACCATCATTACTATACTGAACATCATCCCGAAGAAACTTAGAACACTGGCTCTGGTTTCCGAGGGAATCAGACGATTCATGTAGTCAAATAAGATTACATAGAACATCGCTTCGATACCGCCTAGAATAATGAATGAAATAAATCCGTAATGGGGAATCAAAGCCGCCCAAAATCCTAGAGTAAAGAGAATCGGTACAGAAATCATCAATACTTTCTCACCGACTTTATTTTCAATCTTTTCGGCTGTGAAACCGCCAATGGCGGCCAGAACCGAATGGATCGCCAAGAAGTAAAGCATCCATCTTTCTGTAAATCCGTCGAAAATGAAGTATTCCTGTGCATAAATGAACATACTGGTAACCGGTGCGAACAATAAAGCTCCCATAACGATAAGACCTAGAAGTCTTTTATTTCCAGATACCACTTTCCAGGTCTTGATGAAATGGTCGTTCATCCTTTGTTTGAAACTGAGTTTTTCCGTATTATGCGGTATATGAGTTTCTTTCATCATAAAGAGCATGAAGAAGGCGATGACAAACATGGCCGCGGTAAGATAATAATCGGTTTCATGGAGTCCTTCCAGTAAAAGACCGGTTATAAACAAAACGATTACTGTAGCTGATTGGTAGATGACTTCTCTGATACCATTGACCTTCATGAAACGCTTTTCTTCACCAATCTCGACCAAACTGTCATATACCAAAGCATCTCCGCTTCCAGATTCGAAAGTATAAGATATACCGCAGAAGATAAAAGCTATTATCAAAAGGAAGTAATTTGTGGTGAATAACATTAAGCCAATATATACAAAGAAAGTGAGCACGCCTAACATTCTCGATACTCTTCTTCCATAAATATCGCCGATGACACCTGTCGGTACTTCCATTGTCAAGCTTGTAATATGAAATACCATTTCAAATACGCCGACATCAATCAAACTGAATCCTCTTACGATTAAAAAAGCCGCCCAGATTCCATGAGTGAAATTGATGTTGCGGAAAAACATGTGAAAGTATTCGAGTAATATATTCCTTTTGTATTTCTTCGTAGTAGTATCAAGCATTTTGGTAAACCTCATCTTTTATATTTTAGCATGCAAATAAGATTTTTCCCAT
>CALMFM010000101.1 GCA_937862575.1 uncultured Bacillota bacterium | reverse complement strand
TGGGAGTGCTGTTAAGGGTTAGGTCTGCCGCATAGGAAATTTGAAACAATGGAAGTAAAAAAAGGCTAAGTAATACTGTCATTGATACGATTCGTTTTTTCATGACCGACTCCGAAATTAATTGATTGCAAAGGTATACCGGATTAGATTGCAGATATCAAGAATAGCCTGGAAGGTAACAATCGAATCTTCATGCTTCGGTAAAATATATTAGAATCGCTTGCCAAATACGCATCTTGCTTCGTAACTTTTTATAAGGCACTAGACAAAAGTTTCCCAATAAAGCGTAATCGGCGTATTGGAATCCTTGATGTTCGTGCTCCGGCTTCGTGGTTCCTTCCGGCAAGCCCACTCAAATATCAAGTTCAGCTGTCACTTGATTGGGGTCGTTAACGTTCCATCCGGCTTTTTTAAGGCGTTTATCAATGATTTTCTGGCGGGTTTTCGCTTCGCTAATGTTAACCATAATAGTTGTAGGCACCAAAATAGTTAAATTATCACTCTTTTCAATTCCTGTGAAAACATAAAGTTAAAAAGCTAAAAGTTTATTTCATTTATTTAATAAAAATGTACATGTTAACATTGACTTATAAGGTTGATGGGCTTATAGTTCTGCCGCTTCAAGACTGATTTATTCCCTGCAAATTTGCTGGGTTATCTATCAATAAGCTTAACCATATAAAGATTGGAAAGAAAAGTTCGTGGGAAATATAAAAAGTGTCATCGATTTCTTCAATTACACATGGCCAATCCGTAAGAAAAAATTAGGACTAGCAGTCTTTTCAATCCCTTTGGTTCTATTGTGGCTTTATTTTATCTTTCCTAAATACTCGGCTAATAATTATAAAGAATTCCTTATATATTCGACAGCACTTCTATTTTCATGGATTTTAATTTTTATTTTTTGGTTGTTTCATTCTGGTAGGATTATCAAATCCAAGCAGCCATTTACTGTCATTTTTTGCCTAAAATCTTCCGATGTTAAAGCAACCAAATACTTGCAGGATTCCATAAAAATATTAAAAACTGAATTAGATAAGCTCGGATTACTTCAAAAAATACAGATAAAAGAGATAGGGCAAGATATTATTATCAATAAAGAGCAAGCGTTATCCTACAGGGAGAAATTTGACATTGGATTAATTATTTGGGGAGAAATATTCACTGGTTCTGAAAACGAAAAACAGGTTAGTAAATTCAAAAATATATTTTTTACGTATAAAATCCCAGAAAATCTAGCTCGTCCAAGTATTTACGAACTTTTTAAAAATGACGTAAATATAGCAATCGTGAATCGAGACTGGAATATTTATGAAATTAACAGCTTGCCAGATACTGAAAAAATATCTGAAAATTTATCAGAAATAATCCTTTTTCTTTCGGGACTAATATATGCACAATATAAGGACTTCGCTGAAGATTCTGGAGTGATCTTGGAGTCACTTTTGAAATTATTAGAAGTAAAGACCAAAGACGAAAATATATTGATAGCTGATGCTGATCAGCCTATTCAACAAATTCAAATGTCTCCGGGCATGTTCCGTAAAGGGCGTATCTTATTTCTGCTTTTAAATTTATACAAAAATTTGGGTATTGATTTTGTTGGGAACGGAGAATATACAAAAGGGATCGAGTATCTTGAAAAGTGTATTAAATATGGAGGCAAGGATATAGATATTTTAAGTAATGCCGCTTTGGCTTCTTTTTATCTTAATAAAAATATTGACGATGCCCACATGTATACCAATCAAATAAACGAAATTGAAAAAAACCACCAAATATACATTTTAAATCATGCATTCTTCGGCATTTACAAAAAGAATTATTCAAGTGCTTTATATTTTTATAAAGAGATAATCAAACGTGGCAAAAACGTCGACAATGCAATAATTGTAGGTATCATTGCTTTTTTAGATGAAAGGAAAGCCGAAAATCCAAAAGAAATCGCTTATGATTTTGCAATTGGGATTCTCAATAAATTTCATTGCCAAACAAAATTAGGCGATAAGGAATTGCAGCGATTTGTGAAAGTAGCCAAAAAGAAAGACCAATATAGAGAAATAGTTAGTTTTATAGAAAATGAAAATTTGTTGAAAAAAAAGAGAAGGAAATGAGTTGCACAACTTCCATTGTGCGAGGGGAAGAAAAGCTCCTTTGGGGTTATATAATGTACCCATTGCTATGCCGTAAGGCTTAAGCTCTACTTGAATAACAAGGAATAAATTTGATGGCGTATCATCTAATCATTTACATTTTAAAACAAAGTGACATGGTAATTAATATTACTCTATGAAATTTGCAGTAATCTATCCTGAAATAAATGATTTGGCAAGAATTAATGACCGTCGAGAATTTCCACCTTTTGGAATTTTGTACTTAGCGGCAATCCTAGAACAACATAATTATCAAGTAAAACTAATAAAAGCAAAGCCACATGATTACAAATTTAATTTGACTGAATATGAACTTATTGGATTTAGTTTTTCATCTTCGGCAACTTATGACTTGATGAAAAAATGTCGTTTTGCAAGTTCATACTCAAAAGTTTCAAAAATTATTATTGGTGGTTTTCATGCCTCTTTATATCCAGATGAAACATTTAAAGATATTAAACCTGATATTCTTTGCATAGGAGAAAGTGAAGAAACCATAATTGAAATATTAAATAATGAAAGTCTTCATAGTATCGACGGCATTGTTTTTTGTAAAAACGACCAACTTGTTTTTACAAAACCAAGAAGTTTAGCAAAACAAATTGACAAAATACCACTACCTTCCCGGCATTTGCTCAATAAAGACGAGTTTTTAATGAAAAATCGTCTTTCAAACACAGATTATTTAATGACACATGTAATGTTTAGTCGTGGTTGCCCATTTGCTTGCCATTTTTGTGCAAATAAACCGACAAAACCAAGATACAGATCGGCTGAACATATTTGTAATGAATTGATAAAACTAAAGAAAGAGTATAATATTAAAGGATTCGCAATAGTTGATGATAACTTTGTTGTCGATAAAAATAAGGTAATAGAAATTTGTGCAAGTATTTCTGGCTTAAATTTAAAATGGTCTGCGCTTTCACGAGTAGATACAATTGATAAAGAAACACTAACATGCTTATCGCATAGTGGTTGCATAGAAATTAAATATGGAATTGAAAGCGGTAGCGTAGGACTATTGAAAGCCATGAATAAAAATATTTCAATAGAGCAAATAAAAAATGCAGTTCAAATGACGTATGAATTAGGTATAAAAGTGAAAGTATTTATTATTCACGGCTATCCGGGAGAAAATATTCAAACAACAAATGAAACAATCAATCTATTGACTGAACTAAAGCCTTTTATTGAAAGAATTTCTTTATTTAAATTTGTGCCACTTCCGGGCTCATACGTCTTTGAAAATTGGCAGAAATTTGGAATTCATAATACTAAATATTCAGATAACTGGAATGGGAAATATAGCAATTATCACATTCATCACAATCATTACCATTGGTGGGGAAGTGAAACGGATTTTCAGGAAATGAAAGATGCATACACGGTCTTAAATAAATTTATTAATAAGAATTGGTAAAATAATATAGTTACAAAAAATATGATCAATCAATATAGAATAGAATTAGATAAAATAAATAGTTATAATTACGCAAAACATCATATTTTGTATAATTATCAAAGTGATAATATTGAACAAATCGCAGCAAACAATTGCGGTTTACATGCCGCACGATTATCGACGCCGTATGTTACGCTTTTTTCTAGGATGAATAATTATAACACTAATTTGCTTTGGGATAGACTATACGACGCAAAACAATTAATAAAAATAAGGTGTATGCGTAAAACATTGCATATTCTCCCTTTCGATGTTGCACCAATTGCACACAAAGCGACATTAAGTTTGCGTCTTTCAGGGGTTTTATTGAAATACAAACAATTAAGCGCATCCCCTTCTGTTATTGAAAACATAAAGAAAAATATAACTGAATTCATTGCTATTAAACAAAATTCATCTGAAAATATAATAAAACAAATTCTTTCATTAAATTTAAGCCACGATAAAGAACTTATTAAAATTGCAATTAAGGATTTATGGGAGAATGGAGTAATTTGCTATGTAAATACGAATAAAAATTGGGGTCAAGAAAGCAGGTTATATGCACTAACAAGGAAATATTACCCTTCGCTTGACTTAGATTCGCTTGACGAAATATCAGCCACGCAGCAATTGATTTTTAAATATATTTCAGCTTTTGGACCTGTAACATTTAAAGATATTTGTTGGTGGACAGGTTTAAGTTCCAAAAAAATAAAAGATGCAATTGAATATTACGAAGACGAAATTATACTCGTTAAAGTAGCTGATTTTAGCCATGATTTTTATATGACTGTTGAAGATGTTGAAAAATTTGAAAAATTTGAAAATTCTAATAGTGAATGGTTGGCATTGCTTGCATATGAAGACCCTGCATTAAAAGGCTACCACGAAAGTCGTTTTAGATACGTTGAAAGCAAATATTACAATTTTTTATTTAATCAAATTGGGGAAGTTAGGGCAAGTATTTTATTAAATGGAGTTATTGTAGGGATTTGGAATTGGGATAAAACAAAAAAATATATTCAATATAAGACCTTTGATAATGTAAGCAAACATACGCATATCAAAATAAAAAAAGAAGTTGAAAAATTGGAAAAATGCTTTAATAATGGCGGGATACAAACAAGACTATACTTTGTGTGAAAAATTAATTTGCTGATCAAACTAATTATATGAAAAAAAACAATGTTGAATTAGAAATAAGAGTTCCAATATCGGAACTAGAATATCATCAAATAAAAGAATTTTGTAATCAAAATTCGGATTTCTTAAAAGAATCTCACCATTCAGATATCTATTACTCATCTAAGCACAAAAACTTTCTTGCCAACGGTGAAATAACAGAAGCATTAAGCATTCGAAACCGTGATAATAAAGTAATATTAAGTTATAAACATTACAATCCTGCAACGGCGGAAAAGCCTGCATATAATGACGAATACGAAACTATTGTTGATGATATTAATATGTTACAGAACATTTTTGACGCACTTGATATCGAAAAAATAATTACGATTGATAAAAAACGTGAAACATATATTTATCAAAATCAATTTGAGATAGCATTAGACAAAATAAAAGATTTAGGTAATTTTGTCGAAATTGAAGCAATTGATATTAAAGGAGATATGAATGAGTTAAATAATAAACTGTTTCTACTTGCTGATCAAATTGGTATTGATACATCTCAAAGGCTTAATAATGGTTATATGTGGTTGTTGCTAAAAAAATTCGGTAAAATTTGATTAAACAAAACAATTAGAATAAAAGAAATAAATTGCTTGTTAAGCGTTTTAACGAGGCAACATTAAATAAAAAAATGAACCAAATAACGGAAAAATATGCTTTTGCAAGCTGTTTCCGGTGAATGGACACTTGTGTCCATTCACCGGAATATAAAGTGGATGTTTGCCTTGCAAGTCTAATAAATGTCAAAGAAGAAAGCATTAAGAAGAGATTTTGCGGAAAATTATGCCGAACATTGAATCTTGATGAGAATAGTTATTGAATAATACTCTTTTTAAATTTTTCTACCGGTAAATAATGAGCGACAAATCAAGAGCTCAAATCCGACAGGCTGCTAGCACTGCTCTTGCTCATTTTGTTCTGGCAGTATATAATACAAAATGATTGATTATTGGATATATTCCTATAAAGAAAGGTCAAACCCCTGCTTTATTTTCTCCCATTCTCGTAATTCCGCGACGATCTGGTTCCAACCAGTGA
>CALMFM010000100.1 GCA_937862575.1 uncultured Bacillota bacterium | reverse complement strand
TTATCAAAAATATCTAGAAAACAGCTACATTATCTATGATGAAAAAATAAAAAAAGTCGGACCAATGACCGATTTCAATTCTAAAGGTATCGACGAGATCCTCGATGTAAAAAATAATTTGGTATTACCGGGATTTGTCTCTGGTCATACACACCTTTATTCTGCATTTGCCAGAGGCTTAGGAGTAGATTTCAATCCAACAAATTTTGTGGAAGTATTGGAACAACTTTGGTGGAAACTCGACTATTGTCTCAAAAATGAGATGGTCTACCATTCCGCAGTCGCCTTTGGCATAGACCAATTGAAGACCGGAACAACAACCCTGATAGATCATCATGCCAGCGGCCAAATAATCGGCTCGCTTGACATGATAAAGAAAGCCTTGAAAGAAGATTTGGGAGTAAGAGCGATTCTTGCTTTTGAAACTAGCGATCGTTTTAACATAGATGAATGCATTCAAGAGAACACCAATTTCATAAAAAATAATCATGATTCGTTCACAAGCGGGTTGTTCGGCCTTCATGCCGGATTTACTTTGAGTGACTCAACACTGGAAAAAGTCAAAAAGAATTTAAACGGAGCGGGAATACACATCCATGTCGGAGAAAGCCTCATGGATGAAGAAGATTCGCTTATGAAACATGGAAAGACAGTAGTGCAAAGATTGGACGATTTCAATCTTATCAATGACAGAAGCATTCTCGTTCATTGTGCAAACGTCGATGAATCGGAATTGGATATCATCGCTAAAAGGAAAGCTTTTATTGCGGTGAATACGACTTCAAACATGAATAACGCTGTAGGATTGCCAGATTTGGCTTTGATGAGAAAAAAAGGCATCAAAGTAATGATTGGAAACGATGGCTTGATTCAATCGATGCCGATTGAATATCTAAACGCCTATTACACAGCTCACCTTAAAGCCAAGGACCCTATCGGTTATCCACTAGACGGAATCAAGGAAGCTATAATCAACTCATATGAGTTTGTGAATAGAGGACTTGGAACAAAACTAGGAACAATAGAAGCAGGATCA
>CALMFM010000099.1 GCA_937862575.1 uncultured Bacillota bacterium | reverse complement strand
TGGGAGTGCTGTTAAGGGTTAGGTCTGCCGCATAGGAAATTTGAAACAATGGAAGAATAAAAAGGCTCAATGATAGTGTCATCGATATGATCTGCTTTTTCATGATTGGCTCCGAAGTTAATTAATTGAAGCGAAGATATACCGGATTAGATTGCAAATATCAAGAATAGGCCAAAAGTCAGAAAACCAAACATGATCTTCAAAAATCAACACATAAATCTTGACTTTTATGTGATAGTGAATTATAAAAACTGAAAATACTATGAAGGGATTGACAGTATGGGTATGACCGAAGTAATGATTATTATAAATGCAATTAGATTGATTATTGATCTTCAGAAACTGATTAGAGGTATTTGGGATAGCTTTAAAAAAATACCTATTGCTGTTTTTCCTTTACAAATGGTAATCAACACTTAAATGTCCAGAGGGCTTGGCAATGTACAGAATAACATCCTGGATGAAATTAAAAATTTCGGCGGGGAAGTCCAGCAAAACCAATTGTTATGGTATCTTGCTGATAAGCAAAAGCAAATAAGTCAAAGCCGTCACGTTTACGATGACATTTACGAAGGTGCTATACATAATTCCTACAAAAACAGTTTCCTAAGAGCCATAGACGAGTTAATCAAAAGCGATAAAATTCGACAAGAAGACAAAATAATAAATGAATTAAAAGACCTCTTTCGCTATTACACTTTCAAAACATACGACCTTGAAATCTTTTCTTTAAGAAAAAAACTTCTGCCTGTCCTTATAAAATTCTTAGAAGATGGTTACCATTTCACATCCCAAACCGAGACTCGCTTTGGGACTACTGATCATGAAATTTTTATTCTTAAAAATAAAATGGACGATAACCCTGATTTTCGTAAAAAAGTAAGCACGAAATGGATCAATTTTGAATCGGAAATTTTGGAAACCATAACTGACGAAAATACTTTAGAACTTGATAAATGGATGAGGCTTTTAATCAAGGGCAGGCAACTTTTCCTAACAGAAAGTAGCTTAAAGTATGGATTATCATTTCAGTCTATTTTGAAAAAGTTATTATCTACAAAAAATGATCTATCCAAAACAGAGTGCATGTTGCTTGAAAAGATAGAAAAATTCAAATCAGGTATTTTTTCCGAAGGTGATATCAATAGAGCTATTTTAAAAACGACCCTATATAAAGTAGTAAATTTTAAGAAGGGTGGTACAACTTCACTACATAAAGAGGTTAAAGGATTCATGCTCAATCAATGCCAAGAACTTATTTTGGCACTGCCTGGTCATGAAAAGCCTCCTAAAGTTTTCCGTAATGCTTCAAATTATGAATTTACCAAGTTTAGTAATGTTTTAGATAGGCTTATTGACAGACGTATTTTTTCTAGCTTTCATTTTCTCTCAATTAAATAAAATCAATATTTATCTTTTTAATAAAATCCTTGCCATGTTACATGAATAAAGGTTATCTATACGATGTTTTTCATGGTTAGTTCCAAAATTAATTGATTGTTGTAAAGTGTAACTTGACATTAAAAATTTTTTAAATAAAAAAGCCAGATACGATGTTTTTGTCCCTGGCCTTTTGGATTTATGCAATTTTGCATTCTATATTAATGCATATACGGTTACACTTTTTCTTGAGCGAGCGATGCCTCCTAAATTATTAAATATATCCGAACCTCTCTTCTGACTTGTTTTGCTAACGCCCATAAGAAAAAATGCTATAGGTTCATCTTCGGGAACATTCAAGGAATCAAAACACTTAGTTAATGCTTCCGGTGTTTTATTCCAACCATCCTCAGTAAATGAAAAACAGACAAGGGCATGGAGGATTCTATCTCCAAACTCATAAGACATTGTTTCTCCCAGCTTTTTCTCACCTGTTTTAGCAAGTGCTTTCCAATAATGAGAGGCGACATATCCGGCATACCCAGATTTATTATCGCCTTCCGTGCATACTGCAAAAGCAATATGCTTATAGGGTGAATTCCAAGCATCACCTTTAATCATGTTAATGATCATTATGTATCCTCCTCGGGTTATTTAGAAACTCTAAAAATTTCGGGTTTCTATTCACCATTGGAAGAATGACGCTATATTAATGTGAAAACATAATAATGTCAATATGTTATCCATGAACTGATAGAAGTTTAAGCTTTTAAAAAAACTATTAATCATGTCTGCATAGTGATTCTAATAAAAAATTTTAACTATTTTAATTGAAAAAAATGACCTTTTTTCTTGACAAATTTTAATAATATCATCAATAAAAGCAACTAATTAAAAAAACTATCCATAATATGCTTCAGAACTTATAAGAGGAGATGTCATACGAGATGTTACTTGAAGTAAATCGATTAAATTTCCCCGATGACGAATATATTATCGTTAAAGAATTAGTTAATAACATAGGTAGCACTGGTTGGGTTTTCGAAGTTACAAAAAAGATTAACGATAAGGCCAAGTTTGCCATGAAAGTACTTCGTCCAGACTTGCATGACAGCATTGGATTTAAAGAATTCATTGATAAATTTAAAATAGAAGCACGACGTATGTCACAAAATAAGTGCGATAATATAGTTAATGTTTTCAACACAGGACAAGCTTTATATAATGTAGATCAAAAAATACAGATTGAAGTTCCCTATATTATTATGGAGTGGGTTGAAGGTGATGAATTTTTACCATGGTTCAAATCTTTAAATATACCCTCAAAAGATAAATTCTGGATGTTATTTAAAGTAACAATGCAATTGCTTGAAGCTTTGGCATATTTACATTCAAGACCTGATGAGCCTTTATTGCATCTTGATATCAAAAGTGCAAATGTAAAAATTAAAACTAACGATGACAATGAGCCAGTTGCAAAGCTAATGGATTTTGGTGTTGCTCAGATTATAGGAAGAGAAAACGTAACAGCATCAGGAAAGCACTCAGTTCTTGTTTCTACTTATGAAATTAATCCTAAGATTATAAAAGATCAAATTAGTGAACTGCATGATCAAGGAGCAACGGTATTTTTGCCTGATCGAGGAAAGATTAAACCTTCCTTAGATTTACATCAATTACAAGCAATGCTCAAACAAGCGTATGATAAGATTACTATCACTGAGTTAGATAAATCATTAAGGGATTTAGTTTTATATTATGAATATTGGCTAAGTCGCCTTGATTACGATTTCACCGAAGAAAAACATCGATTTGATTCAGCAAAAGATGCTTTACAAAATTTAAAACGATGCATTGACTGGCCTAATAGTCCCTCGCTAAAATTTGGTATAGGCAAAAATCGTCTCCCTCTTGGGACTATGAAGTATTTTGGAAGTCCTATTAAAAATATTGTAGATACAGATGAATTTCAAAAACTGAGAAATATTAAACAATTAGGGCTTGTACATTATGTTTACCCAGGCGCTGTCCACACAAGATTTGAACACTCTCTTGGCGTATATGAATCAGCAATAAAATACATGAATTCAATAACAAGAAAAGGGTCCCCAAGCTTTAGGAGTTTTATTTCCGAAGAAGAAATTACGATGACTACTGTCCTTGCGTTAGTTCATGATATTGGTCATTATCCATTTGCACATTGCATAAACGAAGGAGAAATTCCCGGTTTTCCGGCACATGAACAAGCAACAGCAGACATACTCAATAATGGCTTTGCTGAGTTTATTGCTAAAGAATTTAAACTAGATGTAAACAAGTTCCTTAGTTTTGCTCAATTTTGTTTTGATTCCGAAGGTGCAAAAAGCAAATCCATTCCTCCTACATGGTATGCCTTACGTGATGTATTAAACGGCCCGATTGATGCTGATAAGTTTGATTATTTGAGAAGAGACGCGTATCATTCGGGAGTAAAATATTCAAGCTCTTTAGATCCAGATCGTTTCTTAGATTCGCTTATAGTAGTTGCTGATAAGAAGATGGGCATTTATAAACTAGCCGTTAGAGAAAAAAGCATATCTTCAGCAGAGATGTTTGCGGTAGGAAGATATTTTATGTATAAGGCTATCTATTATAATCACACAGCTAGAGCCTTTGATCGAATGTTGCAAGCTATGCTATCTATGATGGTCAAAGATGAAGACAATAGGCCTAGCGAAGCTAAGGGAGCTAGTATCTATAAAGTAATTAAAGAGTACTCTGATGAGAAAGCCCTTGATTACTTTAGTAGTTTGTGTTCTCGTTTTCCTACACAAGCCTCATTATGTAATTCAATAGTTAAAAGAAATCCATACAAACGCTTATTGGTTCTTTACGGTGATAAAAATTATTATAATTGGCTTAAAAATGCTGATAGAAAATTAGTGCATGATAGAATCAATGAAAGAAACAAGTATGAATCGATTCTTAGAGAATGGTTAAAAGCAGAAGGAATTATATATAACGAGGGAGAATTATTAATTGATTTACCAGAAGAACGGGCACATGATATTGAAATCCCTATAGTAGATGATTCATCTGGAAAGATTATATCTGTGAACAACGAACTTTGGAAAAGCATCACAGAAAATTTTAATAGAACGGCAAGGAAAATAAGAGTCTTTGTTAATAAACTTCCGAATACTGATCAATGGAATGAGAAAATACGTGGGGAATTCGAAAAATTCTTTATTAATATGTGGGGGCATTAATTTATAATTCAAAAGCAAGACTGAAGCCTTAATTTGTCTTTTAAAATATAGTCAAAACGCTGTTGCTTGCCGATTTGATTTTATCGATATATAATAGAAATATGTTGGATTATCCTATCAGGCAAGGTCAAATACTTGCTTTATTTTCTCCCATTCTCGTAATTCCGCGACGATCTGGTTCCAACCAGTGA
>CALMFM010000098.1 GCA_937862575.1 uncultured Bacillota bacterium | reverse complement strand
TCTATATCGTTTCCTTAATTGCGGAGACGATGAAGAGCGGATTAAATTCTTGTTGAAGCACGCTTTTGATATAACTGAAGAGGAAATTACTGAGTATGTCCGTAATTTCTTTTCAAGATTCTATTCCCAACAATTCAAACGGACCGCTAGTCCTGATTCCCCAAAGGTTTTTGAAAGCGCGCTATCTCCAAGAAGCGATTTTCGGATGCCTTCGGATATCAAGAGGTCATGATGAGAAAAAAAGTGATCGTCGGTTTATCTGGGGGAGTTGATTCCAGCGTTTCCGCATATTTGTTACTTGAACAAGGCTTTGAAGTTGAAGGCCTTTTTATGAGAAACTGGGATTCGGCGATGAATAATGACATTTTAGGCAATCCAAACAACGATGAAGATGTTTGTCCTCAGGAAACCGACTATTTGGACGCTTTGGCAGTTGCCGAACATTTAGGTATAAAACTGCATCGTCATGACTTTGTTCAAGAGTATTGGGACAACGTATTTACCTATTTCATCGAAGAATACAAAAAGGGAAGGACGCCTAATCCTGATATCCTATGCAATAAATATATCAAATTCGCTACATTCAGAGAAGTTGCCAAGAGTCTTGGCGCAGATTATTATGCCTATGGACATTATGCAAGGACTAAAACGGTAGACGGAGAAGTCTTCCTACTAAGAGGAATTGATTCAAACAAGGATCAAACCTATTTCTTATCGCAGCTTACACAACAACAACTGCAAAACACCTTGTTTCCGGTTGGCGAACTTCCTAAGAGCGAAGTCAGAAGAATTGCGATTGATAATAATATTCCAACCGCCAAAAAGAAAGACTCCACCGGAATTTGTTTCATTGGCGAGCGTAATTTCCGAGAGTTTTTAAAAAACTATATCTACACAAAACCAGGTCCGATTGTCGCCGATGACGGAAAGATAATCGGCACTCATGAAGGATTGATGTATTATACAATCGGTCAAAGGAAGGGATTGCATTTAGGTGGCTTTAAGGAGTATTCCGCTCTTCCTTGGTTTGTTATAGGCAAAGATCTGGAAAACAACATATTGTTGGTAGGTCAGGGAATAGATCATCCAACTTTGTATTCTGATCAAGCTTTGGTAGAAGATATAAATTGGATACCTAAAGACCGATTTATAGGGGAATATCACTGTTCGGCTAAATTTAGATATCGGGCCAAGGACACTGGGGTTACCTTGAAATGGGTTGAAAACGGAATGTTTGATGTTGTATTTGACGAACCGGTTCGAGCCGTAACACCGGGACAAGCAGCTGTATTCTACGATGGTGAGATTTGTTTAGGCGGAGGAGTCATCAATTCCGCTTTCAATGAAGGTAAGAAACGACTTTATTAGGAGGACTATGAAACTAGGATTATGTTTTAGCGGGGGTGGAGCCCGTGGCGCATATCAGATCGGAGCCTGTCAAGCCTTGAAGGAAGCAGGTGTTTTAGAGCATGTCGAAGTTTTTTCAGGAACCAGTATTGGCGCAGCCAATGCTTCAATAGTAGCGACATGTTCTTTGGATAAAGCGAAACAAATCTGGTTTGACATTCCTGAAGATACCTTGAGAAGGACAGAAAACCTATTCAAGAAACTCATAAGAGAACCTGGAACAGTTGTTTTGGAAGGTATGTATGAAACAACCAATCTTCGTAAAGTTTTGAGAGAAAATCTAGATTTTCAAGAACTAAAAGGCAAGGAAGTTTATGTGACCATATCTGAGGCAGGCAAGAAAGGCGGAGGTTTCATTCCGTTGGTTAAATCTACCTATCGTCATTACATTAAGCATGAATCACATGTAATATATACCAATATAGCCCTACAAGATCCTGAACATGCATTTAAAGATATTATCGCATCTTGCTCGATTCCTTTGGTTTTCAGTCCGACAAACATCGACGGCGAACAGTATTTCGACGGTGGCTTGTACGACAATGTTCCGGTCAAGCCTTTGATTGATGCTGGTTGTGATACAGTAATCGTTCTTCATCTTGATCGATTACCATATTTTTACAAGCGTCGATATAAAGATATTACATTTCATTCGATTAGACCAAGTGGATTTCTTGGCTGGTATCTAAAGTTTGCTTCTGACCAATCGATTACCAGATATCAGATGGGATATGATGATTGTAAAAGATATCTTGAAGATAATAAAATAATCTAAAGAAGAATTATTCCTCCCTTTCGGTAGTATTTTACTGAAAAGGAGGTTTTTTTATGAAAAAAGTTATTATTTTTAGCTTGATGATGTTACTTTTAGTTCAATTTGGTTCAATGGCTATCCAAGCAGAGGAATACCAAAATTATCAGGAAGTTGTGTTTGAAGATGATAATGCCAACTTACTTAAGGATTTCTCTGACAAGGATTATGATGGGTATCTAAAGAAAATCACCAAGAAAAGATTTATCGGCTGGAAAATTGGAGTAGTCAATGAAAATGCCGTTGTCGAATTTGTATCTGAGACAAAACTCAAAATATACAACAATGGCTTTTCGACTATCAAACATAATATTACTTTAGAAACAGAAGAAGAAACGAAATTCCAACTTTCAGCAAGCGGAGGTATCAAAGTAAGTCTTGAGGGAAGCGAAAAGAAGTTTAAAGGCTCTGTGGATGCGGATATTAAAGCATCTGTATCATACTCAAGCGTTAAAACTCAGACCGAAAAGTATGAGTTTGAGATAATTGTCGATCCACTGACATATGTGAAGATAATCACTAGAGGTCAAGGCATCATAAATAATGGTGTTGCCAAATACTATTTCTTTTGGCTCAACACCAAAGATGGCGGTTGGGAGACATTTACTTTGACAACTGAGTATTATGAGATAATCAAGGAAAGAATCTGATGAAAAGAGTATTTGGTCTGGTATTGGCAGTGTTCTTAACGGTAAGCATAATTTTATTGGCGTATGAAAAAGACATTATAACAGAGGTAAGCATCATTACCTTTACAAACAGCTATTCACGCCTGATTACATCTACTAAAGAAGCTGTTTCAATACCGGTATATCTTTCAAGTGAAGATAGTTTTCTTGTCGAACCGGATTCTATCGATAATACAAGCCTGATCAGTGAAGAGTTTACTCTTGAAACTAAAATAAATGAGATTAGAAACAGCGGTCAGTCAGAAGAATTGGAAGGAATAACTTATTACCTCTATTATTATGATATTACTTTTCCTAATTTGAATGAGACCAATTATTTTTTGGAATCCGATGATGTGAACTTGATTATTACATATCAAAACGGTGATAGCATCACACTAGAAATAGGCGATTTGCATCTAAGGTTCGATGAGATAGTTGAGACCGGTTATTTGGAACTATATCGATTATATTCGCTTGCGTCCCCCGATGAAGCTTTGATTATGAAAGGCATAGTCGTTGGTTTAAGAAACAAATCCATTAATGAAATCGAGATAATCAGTATGGATATTGGCTATGATCAATGTCGTTTGGATCTAGGCAATGCCAATTATCTTGAAGGTGTTCCGAGTTCATACTCTGATATTCTAGCTGCATTCGGCGAAAGCGAATTCATCGATAATCCGACGGCTTTTTCATTGAATCACGACCAATTGATATGGATACCGCTAAGTTATTTGAGCGATGGAATTGGCATCAATCGTTTCCCAATGGTGATAAACTATAGCTATCAAGGTCAGACATATGAATATTTAGTTGATGATTTTCAATTTTTCAGCAGTAATCACAGTTTAGAGGGCAATTATGGAAAATTACGAGAATTTATCTATCACTATCAATGAACTGACAAAGGATTATGGCAAGGAAAAAGGTATCCATGGCATCTCGACGGTATTTGAACCAGGTAAATTGAATATTGTCACGGGAGCTAACGGGTCTGGCAAGTCAACTCTGTTCAAATGCATAATGGGTTTGGTCAACTATCAGGGTAGAATCATCAAGAGGAAATTAAGAATCGGATACGCTCCTGAAGAGTATATTATGCCTTTAGGTATGAGTGTCGAAGATTTCCTTTGGAGCATTGGCAAAATCAAAGGACTAAGCAGTGAAGTTCTAGATGAAAATCTAGAGATATACCTTGATTTCTTCGGTTTGAAACAATATCGAAAAAGACCGATTGCTCAACTGTCTCACGGAATGCGTCAGAAGGTTAATCTCGTTCAAGCATTTGTGCATGAGCCAAGAATAATATTGTTGGATGAACCGCTGACTGGACTAGATATAGATACCATACCTAGGTTAATCAGTCTATTAAAGGAAAAGGCCAAGACAAGGCTCGTGGTAATAACGACTCATAATCTTCAACTCTTTAGATTCAAGGAAAAAACATTATATAAGATTGTCGAAGGAAGATTAGATGTTGGATGAATATGTGAGAATGAACCGAAAGTATTTCCTTCATCCAGTAAACATCATTTTGTTACTGGTTTTAATGGGTCTTACGATGCTGGCAATGGCAAATGCCGGTGGGATATTTAGCAGTTTTTGGGAAAGGGACATGTTCCGTGGCATTTATCAAGATAATCTGATTAAAGATTCTATAATGATTTTAAAATTCGCAATTGTAATATTTTCTGTTTTTCTCTCTTTGCAATTCAATACTAAAACCCATGATAATCTGGCAATCTATTCGGTGCAGAACAGAAAAGAAAGATTCCTATTTATCATTGCCAGGCTGAGGATAATCATTGCATCAATGTCGTTGGTTGTCATAAGCCTATCTCTCTTCTTGGCGATTTGCCTGAAATATCTGGTTGTCGCAGAAATTGATTATTTCTGGCTAGGTAAATTGGTTATAGCAATACTTTTGAATGGAATTTCCTATTTGATGATCGTCGGATTATTGATGTCAATCATACGCAGTTTTGTAATTGCTTTAGTCCCTGTTATATTGTTCTTTCTGATGGAAACAAATCAAAATGCAGTATCAGGATTTACGAAAATCCTTTACGACCTATTTCCATTTGTCAAACTAATTGACAATGAAATTGTCCTTCAAAATCCAATATTGATGTACTTGGTATATATCTCTGTTTTGGGATCTTCAGTTGTTCTGATATATTTAAAAAAGGATTTGAATTGAAGAGAAGTCACTTCTCTTTTTTTCATATTTCACTCAAATAAATTGAATATAACATTTATTTTTGATATAATAATTCCGTTATCATATGAGGGGGCTTATTATGTGTGGTATAGTAGGATACTTGGGCGATTTACGGGCAACTGACGTCATTTTAAGCGGACTAAAAAAACTTGAATACCGTGGTTATGACTCCTGCGGTATTTGTTTTCATGATCAAACTAGCGGTAACTTTCTGACTTATAAGGATAAAGGCAGAGTAAATCATCTAATTTCAGATTTCGATTATGGTTTTACAAATCATTTCGGGATTGGTCATACCAGATGGGCTACTCACGGAGCACCAAACCACATCAATTCCCATCCTCATGCCAGCGCGTCTGGTCGATTTGTCATTGTCCATAATGGTGTTATTGAAAATTACAAGGAACTAATCGCAAGATATCTTCCGGCTATTAGTTTTGTGTCCGAGACTGATACAGAGGTAATAGCCAACCTAATTGAATATTTCGCAGTTAGCTATCCCGTTGATTTGGCAATCAGAAAGACTTTAGCTATTCTTGAAGGGTCTTATGCCTTACTCATTATCGATACCAGAAATCCTAAAGTATTATATGCAGGAAAGAATAAGTCACCATTATTATGCGGATACCGCAATGATGGAATCTGTCTGGCATCAGATCTTATGGCTCTAGTTGGCGTATCAAGCGACTATTATGTCATTGAAGACAAAACCTTCGTTAAAGTGGAAGTGGCTGACAGCGGATACCAATTTTCAATGTATGACCCTATCGGAATCGAATACACCCCAATGAGACACGAAGTAAATCTCAATGACGATGAAATAAATAAAGCCGGATTCCCACATTACATGTTGAAGGAAATATGTGAACAGCCTTCTGTTATCAGAAAAATAATGACAAACTACATCGTTGATGGTAAA
Source organism: uncultured Bacillota bacterium (assembly GCA_937862575.1). Classification (GTDB taxonomy): domain Bacteria; phylum Bacillota_I; class Bacilli_A; order Izemoplasmatales; family Hujiaoplasmataceae; genus 4572-104. The sequence goes on along the minus strand of CALMFM010000098.1, from coordinate 2,413 downwards.
TTCTTTGTTGATCAGGATATTTTAGACATGTTTGCCAATAGAAAGCGATTATATATTTTAGCAGCCGGAACCAGCATGCATGCCGGTTTTGTCGGCAAGGCTCTTTTTGAAAATATAACTAAAATACCAACTGAGGTATTTATAGCCAGCGAATTCGCCTATAACAAACCGCTTCTTGAAGAAGATGCGGTATTTATACTAATTTCGCAATCCGGTGAAACAGCCGATCTAAGAGCCTGCTTAGTCGATGTCAAGAAGATGGGTTACGACACGTTGACCATCACAAACGTTAAAACTTCAACGCTTGCCAGAGAAGCAACTAAATTCCTGGAGATTTTTGCCGGCCCGGAGATAGCTGTTGCTTCAACCAAGGCGTATGTAGGACAAATTGCTATATTATCGATATTAGCCTATGTTTTAGCTGACAAACCAAAGATTGATTTGATTAAAGAATTATCCAAATTGGCTGTGGCCATGGAAGCAATAATCGATAAACGTGAGTATATCCATGATTTGGTCAAAAACCATCTTGTGAAGCGTAATTGTTTCTATATCGGTAGAGGGATAGATTACTATACTTGTTTGGAAGCTGCATTGAAACTCAAGGAAATATCCTACATTCAGACCGAAGGATTCGCAGCTGGCGAATTGAAACACGGAACTATAGCTTTAATTGAACAAGATGTTCCGGTTATTGCAATCATTACTCAAAATCATATCGACAAGAATACTCGTTCAAATATTCAAGAAGTCAGAGCCAGAGGCGCTGACGTCTTGATTATATCTACTAATCATACTATGAAAGCTGAAGATGATATTGTCTTAATGGACGTCCATTATCTCCTTTCACCCGCCTTGGCGGTCATTCCCACTCAATTAATTGCTTATTACAAAGCATTGGACTTAGGAAGAGATATCGACAAACCGAGAAATCTTGCAAAATCTGTCACAGTCGAATAGGAGAAGCTCATGAAATATTTTGGAACCGACGGAATCAGAGGAAAAGCCAGCGAGTTATTGAATTATGACCTAGCCTACAAGGTTGGTAGAAGCCTTGGAATTTTAGAAAAGAAAAGAGTTGTAATATCTAGAGATACCAGAGAATCTGGCCTAATGTTAGTAAAAGCTCTGAAAAATGGTATTATTGATGCCGGATTGGAAGTCTTGGATATTGACATCCAGAGTACTCCAATACTTGCATATATGACCATTTTAAATGATTGTCACGGCATAATGGTGACTGCTTCACATAATCCTTATCAAGACAACGGTATCAAGGTCTTCAACAAAGGGAAAAAGACGCTTCCTCAAGAAGAACAGGTTATTGAAGATGTTATTGACGGTAAAGTCACATTGGATAATCTTGAAGGTGGCATCATTTTACCTTACGAAAATCCTTTGTTAAATTATATGAAACTATATAAAGACATACTGACAAAATATAATGGTAAAATAACATTGGATTTGGCAAATGGGGCCACAATCAACTCTGCCAAGCATGTATTTAACACTATAACTCAAGAATTGGATTTCATTGGTGACGTTCCTAATGGTAAGAATATCAATGAAGGTGTTGGATCAACGCATCTGGATAATCTAGCTAACCATGTCAAGACAAATGGTATCGATATCGGATTCGCCTTTGACGGCGACGGCGACAGAGTCTTGACTATCGCAGCCGACGGAACCGTGATTGACGGAGACTTAATGATTTACATCTTCGCATCATACCTAAAGGAAATTGGACAATTGGACAATGATTTAGTTGTTCTTACAAAGATGAGCAACCTAGGAATTATCGAAGCTTTAGCCAATAAAGGAATCAAAACCATTCAAGCTGACATCGGCGACAAATGGGTAATACAGGCTATGGAGGATAACGGAGCCGTAATCGGCGGTGAGAATTCAGGCCACATTATAAACAAAAAATTATTCATAAGTGGAGACGGAGTTCTCAACGCGGCATTTCTAATCAAGATATTGAATGAAAAGAAGATCACGGTTCTTGATTTAGTCAAAGAAGTTAAATTCTATCCTGATCGTCTATTCAATTTGAAAAATGTCGATAGGGAGATAGTAAAAGATCCACGAATAAAATCTATGGTTCAAGACTTTGAAGCAGAACTGGGAAAATCTGGAAAAGTCTTGGTTAGACCATCAGGTACTGAACCTTTGATTAGAATCTCAGTATCTGCCAAATCTAAAGAGCAAGTTGACAGCATTATCCAAACAATCGCTGATAAAATATTGGAAATCAGTAAGGAAAAGGAGTAAGCATGTCTTTGACATGTCGTAGTTGATATGAAAAAATACGCAATAGTACTGGCTGCCGGAAAAGGAACCAGAATGAAAACGGAGTTGCCAAAATGCGCATATCCCCTGTTGAAGAAACCGATGATTGCCTATATCGTCG
>CALMFM010000097.1 GCA_937862575.1 uncultured Bacillota bacterium | reverse complement strand
AAGCCTTATAAATATCCTCAATTGAGGATGTCCTAAAAAATATTTCAATGTCTAGTCTCATATTAATCCGTCCTAATAAATATATTATATCTTATGGTTTGCCCCAGATTGTTGAATTCTTCGGTTATTCCATAATTATAAATCTCTTTTAATACGTGGTAGGTCTCCATTTTTATCCTCGGAATAGAAATAACATTATGGTATTCTTCCACAATTATTTTAATCTCTTCTTCTTTTAATCCATCTAATTTTATTAACATTTCCATAACTTCAAAAAGTTTATTAGACATAAATAGACCCCAATTAATCTATAAGATAAATTTTAGCTTTGCATCCTTCCTGTCTAATTACATCCCAACAATAAAATAATAAAGGATAACCTTTAGAATCATGATAATTTGATGGATTTATAAACCAAGTTTTACCACAATTGGGACAAATAACACCGATATATCTATCTATTTCTCCTTTTTTTATTTCCCATATTCCTTTTTCCTCATCATATCTTTTATACATGGAATTAAATAAATCTTCTTTTCTCTTTTTTAGCCGTTGGTACATTGGATTTTTATCCATAATTTATCTCTCCTTTATTCCATTTCTTCTTTTAAAATCTGTAATTGTTAATCGTAGTCTCTCCATAACATCATAGTATTCTTTTTCTGTCTTAGAATTATATTTTGAGACATGAATAAAACCTTTTTTATTTGCATCATATTTATAAATAGCCTCACCACAAAAGGGAATATTGGACATTTCCCTTATTTGAATTTTATTAAGTTCAACAAAATACAAATTATTGTATTTGTCATAAACATTAAAATACTCCGATTTTTTTATATCAGAGTCCATAAAAGTCTTATAATCTTTACACCATTTTTCAAAACTTTCTAAAGTTTCTTGATACATAAATTTATTCCACCTTCATTATTTAAATCCATACACTCCTATTTTATTTCCGTTAATGTCAAAAATAGAATCCGCCATTTTTCCGTTTTCTATCTTATCGGCTACTTCCCTAAGTATTCTAGGAATTTCATAGCCATCCTCAAAGGCTACATTTCTGGTATTGAATTTAACGATAAACATTTTAATCAACCTCTTTATCATCCTTGACTCTATAAATTTTGTACTTCGGTTTATCCTCATCCTGATAAAAATCAGGATGCAAACAATAGGTCTTTTTTGAATAAGTCTTATCTGGTCTTATGCTGTCTAGATTTCCGGCGCATGGCACACAAGGGCTACACTCCGGCGCGAAAGTGTAATATGGAGATTTCAATATCATCAAATCAAAATCTAGGCAGTTAATTATTTTGTATCCTTCGGACTCCCACAAAAAATCTGGAGAGTCACATTCATAATGGTCATTAAAATTATCCTCCAAATATTCTTTTAGGTCTTCTATTTCTCCATTTTTATACATAATCAAGCAGTCTTTAACTTGATAAAATTTTTCCTTATCCCAGGAATCCTTAAGGTCTAATTTTTCCCAGTGATTAATATTAAAATAATCCTTAAGAAATTCAAACGTCTCTTGAAGACTTGAAACATCATCAATATTTTTATGAAGTTCCTTAATTGCTTCTTCATAACTCAAATCTCGAGTATTTGAGCCAAAAAGAATTTCATCTAAGAATTCTGGATTTAGATTATTGGACGATATAACTCCATAAAAAATTCCTGTATGTTCGTCATAATTAGGAAGATCGGAACCCATAATTCTTAAAGTATTTTCTAGAGTCATTTCTATTCCTCATCTTTTATTAATTTAATTCCATGCCCACCCTTTGGGCCGAGAGAAGGCTCAAATCTGTACCCTTCGTTTTCCACCCTATTAATCATATTTGCTAGAGACCTTTCATATTTTGTTGAATAGTCTCTTGCTTTTCCTCGCAGAAACATGCTACACGAAGGGATTCTCTCTCCACGCAAAAGCTTTTCATACATTTCTTTTTGCCAACAACCTCTTACGATTTTTCCATCTCTCATTTTCATCTCTCCTCATAGCGTTCTTATTTGTACGTTGTGGTAGATATCTCTTTTGGGCGGTACAAAATAGCCGTATTTTAGCTCTTGATTATTATTAATTGGTTTATAAAATTTCATCTCGATACATTTTTTGGCCGCCAATTGGCGGCGCCTTCTCTTGTGGATATATCCATACGACATTATTTTATCTCTCCTATTTTTATTTAATTTAAACCTATATAGATCAAGACCTTAAAAAATTTTAATAATATTATAAATCACCGCTGCTATAATCCAAATATAGCAACAATAACATATAATTTTCAAAATTATTTCCTCAACTTTATCCTTATCTATTCTCATTTTTATTCGTCTCCATTTAAATTAATTGACTTGCCATACAAAAGAGAATAATAAAGGGAATAGTATTTAAGGGGGTGATATTATTCTCTTTTGTTATGGGTCGATTAACTTAAATCAATATTTTTTAGTAGCCATCACCTCTCCGTTTTCGTTATAGAGTGTTGCGACATCATGATCGTTGTTCCAAATTCCTCTTCCGGTTTTCTGCATATATATAATACTATCCGTATTATTCCCAACTTTGGAATTCACAGTCAAAATTTCTCCAGATTCAAGGCTATAATCTGGGAAAACAAAACTATGATTTTTTTCATCGCTTAGAGTCCATCCTGCAAGATTTATTGCATCTTCTCCGGTATTTTTGATAAGTACATCCTCTTCAATCTGCTTAATTGCAGTAATTTCAATCGTTGCCGCTGTTGCTGTTGCCATTATTGCCACAAGGGCAAACAATACTTTTATTACGTTCTTCATATTTTTAATCTCCTCTTTTTTCTCGGCTCTTCCAATTGATTTTTAAGGAAGAACTATTATAAAAATAAGACAGGTTTTAATCTATCTTATCCGATTATTATTATTATTTTAATCCTAATTGATATTGAACTGCATAAATATGCTTACATGGTCCCACCTCGAGAGATCTAAACTGATAATCTGGGCACGTACATGTATAATTGTATTTGTATTCAAGATGTTTCATATCATAAGGCTTTATATTAGTAGTATTATTATAAAGCCTTACGTTATAAGACTGCCCTAAGTTCGTTTGAGAGGCAATAATAAAACTACTATTATTAATTTTCATTATTTGCCCCAAGTCAAAAATGGTTTTGCCCTTTTCCATCCTTTCTTTTACCATTAAGTTATGGTCTTTTTTTATCGCGCCTAATGATAAAGTCGTAATTATCATTAGGATTAAAATAATGGTGATTAATTTTTTCAAGGAATCACCTTACAGAAATCCCACGTTGGCAAGAACTGACTTTTCACCTATTTGCTTTATTTCTTCAACTTCTATATCACCATCTATATATGTATTATTTAAATCTAAATGTCCATTATTTAAATGGACATATTGCCAATTGGCGGTCTCGATACATGAATCGTTATAGATTCTTACAATTGTATCTAAGTAAGAATTTAAATTAGGTTCTATAACCTTGAATCCTCCCCTTCTCCATCCATCAACCGATACTAAACCAACAGAATTCTCCTGAATGTCTTTACCATTTTGATAGAACATTATTATAATTCTATCAGGATTCTGTTCATTTTGTTCTATTCTTATCTCATCAATTTCTATTGATGAGGCTGGATTCAATAGAGTTAATCCTATTAATAGGACTATCAAAAAATTTTTCATTTCTATCACTCCTCAAGGAAATAGATATTAGCGACCATTGCCTTCTCTCCTATTTGTTCAATTTCTTCTATCATGAATTCGTTATTTGTACCAACGAATTCCTCTTTTATCTCCTCATCAGAATAATTGATAAAGAGATATTGCCAATTAGATGTTTCTATACATGAATCGTTATACTTTTGAAGCACAACATCATAGTATAACAATTCATCGCAACCTTCGCACTCAAAATTCATTTTGAAGCATTGGCCCCAGAAGGGCCGAAAGGGTAGAAGATCGACGGGAATTTCAAAAAATTGATATTTGGTATCTTTTATTGCCATTATGGTGGCAATATCTTTATGAGTATCCTCATCATATCGGATTTCTTTTATGCTGCATTCAAGAGCCGATACAAAATTAATGGCTATGAGAAAAGCCATTAAAATTTTTAGAAGGTTTTTCATTTCTATCACTCCCCTTAACAAAACTCTGCCTTTCCGATTGTGAGATTGTCGCTAATCTCAATCATGTCCCACGTTCCTAAATCTATTCCGTGGGAATAATAATAATCTGCGGATTGATCTACCATTATATCATTAATGATATAGTAGTTTTCGAATTCACTGGTCTCAATTAATTTAGGAGACTTAACCTTCTTGATAAAATTGAAGTAATCTCCTTCAACACATTTCCCTTGATAGATTTTACCCTCTTTTGCGTCGGCCAAAAGAGATTTGGGAAGATTGAGATGAATTGTTTCATTTTCTGTCGACAAGAGACAGGATAGCTGATTATTGTCTTCAATTTCATCGATTACCAGAAAGGGATATTGCCTTTCGGGAATATTAGAAATTAGTTCTTGAAGTCTCTCCTCATCGTGAGACTGGTCTTTTGCGGAAACATCCAAAAGAACTTTTTCCCCTTTACCTGGCTCAAAATATGTTAATTTCATACCCTTCAACTTTTCAGTTTTATAGAGTGCGAAATTATAAATTTCATCCTCAACTACTAATCTAATCGCCGTTTTATTTCCGTTGTGGGCGAACGAAGCTGAGATGTTACCATTGACCGAAAAGAGTCTTAGGTTTGATGTATCGAATTGAATTCTATTGACATCCTCGGAAAAGGTTAGAGTTTGGTCACAAGGATAATACACTATTGTAATTTTTTCATCTACAAAAGCCGCCATTTTTGGCGGGCAATGCGTGTCGCAACTGTCGTAATTGATGTCATAATGATAAGCCGTTGCCGATATCGAATTTATTACAAGAAATGCGATTAGAAGAATTTTTAGGATATTTTTCATTTTCTAACACTCTCCCACAAATTTTTCCTATATTCTTCTTCTTCTTTACATCTCTTTTTTAATTCATTCATGCACATATCACACATTTTATTCACTCTCCTCAATTTTTAAGCCTATTATTTAATAAAATTATTAGGTTTTGGGAATATTTTTTGTTAACAAAATTAGCCTAAATCCATCAAGAATTTAGGGGAATATTATTTAAATACACGTTTTAAATCTCAAAAATACCTCCCGCTGTCGTTCAACCAAGGCTTTTTAATCGGGAATTATTTTTTCAGAGAAAATAAAAAGCTTCTCTAATCAAATTCCGGCTAATTCTCGCGATTTCAGGCAAGCTCTAAGCCCTTCAACTTTTTCCCGTCGCGGTTTCTACCAAGCAAGAAAAGGGCTCTAAGAGGTTCAACCTTAAGCCTTAGAACGTGGCTTTTCAATCTCTTGGTTTTTCAATCTTTTCAAGTCTTCAACTTTTTGATTTTGGCAAGATTTCAAGTTTTCTCTTCTTGCCATATACTATAATATGTCAGAAGTAGTATTTATACTTATTTACTTTCGGTCTACCAGGATACAAATAAAAGAAAAGAATTGTCTAAATATAAATAGCAGTGGGCACGATAGACAAAAGAGATGTTTGCAGCTCCGCGCGGAAAAGTATTTTTTGTACGCGAAAAAGGAAGAATCGATATCAAGAGGCTTAATTTGTGGTTCGCGCGGTATATCTCGAGCTGATGGGTTGATCATTTGTGAGTCATTTTTTTTGGCTCGACAGAGCGGAAAACTATTATGTAGCCATTTTGAAGAAGATCTTTACTTTTTGATGTCAATTTAAGGAAATAATAAGCAGATAATTAAGAGATTATTTAATTAGAATTGAATAATAATAACGATTTCAGAGAAAGGTGTCTACTGATATTTAAATAACAAAGGGTATTTTTAAATTGTAAAATGCGTTTTAAGGCTACTTATTTTTTGCTTCGATTTAGGGTAGCTTTGAGGCAAAAAAGGCTGAAATTCAAGGGATGAGACGGATTGAGGATGAAAAGAGAGAGATGATAACAACAGAATAGAAGGGAATAGGTTGATCCCATTTTGGAGCTTTGAGAAATCGATATCAAGAGACGCATAAAAGAGTTAATAT
>CALMFM010000096.1 GCA_937862575.1 uncultured Bacillota bacterium | reverse complement strand
AATTGGTTACTTTGCGGTAAACCACATCGAAACGGAACTCTTCATATGCTTCAACTACTTCCTTGATTAAGTTATTATTCTTAATCCAAACGTACTTGTCAACTTCTCCCAAGTTTTCAAACGATACTCTATTTTTTGCGTCGTCGTAGTCATATACGTTTCCTAAGAGGAATTTGATGGTATTCCTAATCTTTCGGTAAGATTCAGAAACCTGCTTGATTAGATCGTCTGACAATCTGACATCGGCTTGATAGTCAACTGAAGAAACCCAAAGTCTTAAGATATCTGCTCCCAAAACGCTAGTCACTTTGTTAGGGTCAACGACGTTTCCTTCGGACTTGGACATTTTGCGTCCTTCGCCGTCAAGCACGAATCCGTGCGATACTAAGGTTTTGTACGGAGACTCGCCTTCTGTGGCAACACCGGTGATTAGACTGGAATTGAACCAGCCGCGATATTGGTCAGAACCTTCAAGATATAGGTCAGCCGGATATTTTTGGCCTCTGTCGATCATCGCTCCGTGATGAGTCGTCCCCGAATCGAACCAGACATCCATGATGTCAGTCTCTTTTCTGAAGATTCCATTTGGCGAGTCCGGATGAGCAAATCCTTCCGGAAGCAGATCTTTAGCTTCCATGCGGAACCAGGCGTTCGAACCTTCCTTCTCGAAGATGTCGGCAATATGGCGGATAACTACCGGGTCAAGGATGGCTGTATCTTTCTCGGTGTAGAAAGCAGGAATCGGAACACCCCAGACGCGTTGGCGCGAGATGCACCAGGAACCGCGATCTTTAATCATGTTGCCAAGGCGGATGTCTCCCCAAGTAGGATACCATTTGATTGTTTGGATTGCTTTAAGTATTTGATCTTTTATAGTTTCGATATTGGCAAACCACTGTGATGTAGCTCTGAATATTACCGGTTTTCCCGTCCGCCAGTCATGTGGATAGGAGTGCGTTATCTTATTTGTAGCCAAAAGAACACCAAGTTCATCTAGAGCTTTGATGACTTCACCATTACAGTCTTCAACGAAGAGTCCGGCAAATCTTTCGCCGGCAGCTTTGGTCATGTTTCCTTGTTCGTCGACCGGACAGAAAACATCGAGACCGTATTTCTGACCCACGTTGAAATCGTCTTCACCATGCCCCGGCGCTGTATGAACTAATCCGGTTCCGTCTTCCAACGTAACATGGTCGCCAAGGATTATCGGCGATATGCGTTCATAAAGCGGATGTTTGTAGCTCATGCCTTCAAGCTCCCAACCAAAGATGTTCTGAACCACTTTCGGCTCTTCCCATTTCAGCATCTCCCTCAAAGCTTCCAATCGGCTCTTTCCAATCAAATATTTGTTATTCTTGACCTCAATCAAGACATATTCAATTTCTGGACCGACGGCGATGGCCAAGTTTGCGGGTATTGTCCAAGGTGTGGTCGTCCAAATCAGAAAATGGATATTTTTCGGTAGTTTGCCTTTTGTATCCACAGACGGCATAGCTACATAGATTGATGGAGATACGTGGTCATGATACTCAATTTCAGCTTCCGCCAATGCGGTTTCGCTAGATGGCGACCAGTATACAGGCTTCAATCCTTTATAGATTAACCCTTTTTCAACCATTTCCGCGAAAACGCGAACTTGTGAAGCTTCAAATGATTCCTGTAATGTTATATATGGCTTGTCCCATTCGCCCAAGATACCCAAGCGCTTGAACTGCTCACGTTGCACGTCGACTTGTTCAAGTGCGTAATTTTTGCATAACTCACGGAAATCAGCGACACTCATGGCTTTGCGGTTGACGTTCTTCTGTTTAGTCAAAGCGTTCTCGATTGGCAGGCCGTGAGTATCCCATCCAGGGATATAAGGCGCCTGAAAGCCAGACATGTTCTTGTATCTGAGTACAAAGTCCTTCAATATCTTGTTTAAAGCATGCCCAGCGTGAATCGATCCGTTGGCATAAGGAGGGCCGTCATGCAGAATA
>CALMFM010000095.1 GCA_937862575.1 uncultured Bacillota bacterium | reverse complement strand
TACATGCCCCGCGCCAAATATATATACAGTTTCTTTAGGACCGTTGAACTCATAATATAGAGTCACTTTACCACCGCAAGCCATAGGCAAAGTGGTGGATTCAGGTATTATTTTACCTTCATCCAGCAAGTAGGTTTCCAGAAGATTGTTTCTCGATTTCATCAAATCTTTACAGCGTTTTTTAGCAAACAACTCCAAGGCTCCGCCACCAACTGTTCCAATCGATTTCCCATCCTCAAGATATATCATCTTCTTACCGACTTCAACCGGTCCACTGCCGTCTTTGGCGACGGCGGTGACAAGTATCAGAGAGACATTCTGTTTTCGGTATTTTGATATCAAATCATAAATACTCATAGAAGACTCCTTTTATAGTGCTAATGTTAGTACGATGGCCAAAATTAGAGATAAGGCCGAAAATACAGGTTTGTATAGTTTATAGTTGATCTGTCTAATATGACTGGAAATGAAATTGTCAATATAGATTATTACCAAACCAAACGCTGCACTACCTAAAGCGTAGAGTCCAAAGAATTCAAGGTATTGTGTGGCTGTTTGCAAATAGACAAATCCCGTGGTCAGGTATTGAATTCCCATATAGGCGAAATAAAGCAATCTCCAACCGATACTGGCAATGACGACTGCCTTGACTTTGGAAGTCAGGGAATCTTTGTTCAGCATTGAAATAACGGCTACTACCATCAATGATTCCATGATGATTGACAACATCGGATTAATTACTTTAAAAGGTGATGCAAGCGGAAGCAAGAAGTCCACTGACTTAATGGCTGCGGCGATGAAACCTACACCTAGTAAAGCCAATCTTGAATTAGTAACCCTATAGGCTCTAAATAGTATATAACTGGCAAATGCGAATAATACCGCACCTGACATGTAAAGCGACAAGCCAGGAATGATATGTAAGACATATCCTAATGTGGCTTCGAGTATACCCCAGATACTTCCGAAAAAGATCACGGCTGATATTAACTGTAGTTTGTTCTTCATTTTATTTGTTCTCCTTATTCTTATAGGCTAAAAGTATTTTTTCTGGTGTCATCGGCAACTTGGTCAATCTAATTCCAAGGCCGTTATATATTGCATTCGCAACTGCGGCAGGAGGTGTGTCAATACCAATCTCGCCAACAGATTTAGCGCCGAATGGACCGCTTTCTTCGTAACTGTCCACGAATACAGTAGTCAGTTTTTTGATATCCAAACGAGTTGGAATCTTATAGTTCAACATACTATTGGAAATCAACTTTCCTTTTGAAGAATATTTGACATCCTCGAACAAAGCCATTCCAAGTCCTTGGACAATCGCCCCGTTGACTTGACCTTCGGCCAATTTAGGATTGATTGTTGTTCCACAATCGACTACAGAAACATAATTTACAATCTCAAATTCTCCAGTTTCCTTGTCAATGTCAAGTTCGACGAA
>CALMFM010000094.1 GCA_937862575.1 uncultured Bacillota bacterium | reverse complement strand
CTTGGAACATTTTCTTGAATTGATTCTTGATTTGGTTAGCCATATCTTGACCGTAGTATGCATAGTGGTCTCCAGAGAAGGCTGCTAAATGATGAGCTGATGAGTTGGCCAAGTATTGGAAAGCTGCTCTTACATCATCAGGAAGATTGTCTTGTCCCAAGAATGCTTGATACATAGCGATGTTCGCTTCTTCAGCTGCGATTCCTGTGGATAGTGCGCTGGTGATTGATTCTGGGATTACTACGTTTGCGGCTGCGGTATTTTCAGGTACTGTGTAACCGTAAGCTGCGAACAGTGGCAATAACAAGTCGATATGCATCTGTTCTGCGGCAACGATGTTAGTGAACGGTCTGATTTCACCGTAGACACCGATGATTGCCTGATACTCTGCCTGTGCCATATATTCATCCATGATGGCATAATTCAACATCGCTTCCAATGTGTATTCCTGATTATCTTCCAAAACATAAGATGTTTCATATGCGTATTCATCATATACGCTGGCTGCACTGACGCTTGTCAGTGAAAATGTCATTACTGCGGCCACAGCCAATCCGGCTACGACCATTCCTTTTACTAAGTTTCTTTTCATAATAGTTTTAATTCCTCACTTTCTTTTCGCAATATATACGGGTGGTTATTGGAATTTATTGGTGTTTATCCTAATCTTCACAAAACCTTCATATTTCTCTTTGTTTAGACATTTGAAGCGTTATCTCATTAAAAGGATTTCTTTAAATATATTTATATATATATCAGTATTTACGTTTTTGAGCATCATGACTGGCATTTTTTGATATTTTGTTTATAATATATATTGATAAGAAGGAGTGATATCATGGAAAAGGTTTATGACCTGATAATAATCGGCGCCGGTCCTGGTGGAATTTCCGCAGCGATCTACGCCAAAAGAGCTATGCTTGATTTTCTGTTTCTGGAGAAATGGCTTCCTGGTGGTGAAATAGCCAACACATATGAAGTTGAAAACTACCCGGGACTTAACAATGTTTCCGGAGCTGAACTCGCAGACAAATTCGTCGAGCATGCCAAAGAACTCGGTGTCGAGATTCAAATGGAATCAGTAGACAGAGTAGATTTCAAGAACGAAATTAAGAAAGTAGTTACTGATAGAGGAACATATCTTTCAAAGACAGTTATAATCGCAACTGGAGCTTCCGCAAGAAAAGTAGGAGTTCCTGGTGAAGAAGAACTTAGCGGACGCGGAGTATCATACTGTGCAGTCTGCGACGGCGCTTTGTTTAGAGGAAAAACAGTAGCCGTTGTCGGTGGAGGAGATGTCGCTGTTGAAGACGCGATTTATCTTTCAAGATTAGCGAAGAAAGTATACATTATTCATCGTCGCGACCAATTAAGAGCCGCGAAGAGATATCAAGAAAAAATGTTTGAATTAGCTAATGTCGAACCAATCTGGGACAGTGTGGTAACCAAATTCAACGGTGACGAATTTTTAAAATCAGTTACCGTGAAAAACGTTAAGACCAACGAACTGAAAGATTTGGAACTTGACGGCGTTTTCGTAGCCATTGGAATGGATCCAAATATTGACTTCCTCGGTAATGAATTGGAACTAACCGAAGGAAATTGGATTAAAACCGACGCAATGCTCGAAACCTCCAGCCCAGGTGTATTCGCCGTAGGTGACGTAAGAAATACGCCATTGAGACAAATCGTTACTTCGGTAGCCGACGGCGCTTTGGCTTTGACTGCATTACAAAAATACTTGTAAAACACACCGAAAGTGTGTTTTTTTGTTACAAAAGGAAAAAATATTTAATTTTTCCAATAAAATCAACTTATACTCCGTATAACAGATGAGTAAGTAAATTTAATAGGAGGATTATTATGAAAAAATTGTTTATTGCATTATTTACAATCGGCGTCGCACTTACATTCGTAGCCTGCAACGCCACTACAGAAGCAACTACGACTTCTTTGGATGACATAGCTACTGAAGAAAGCATTTCTTTCGATTCAACGGATCAAGTTTTCATACTTGAAGCTTTATCAGCCGCTACCATCCTGGATTATTCAGATATCGCATTGCTCGCAAGTACAACTTTGGGTGACATTACAAGTGAACCGGTGACCACTGAAGAACCTGTAACGACTGATGAAGATATCATTGTTGATGATCAAATCGACGAAATCGACCAATACTTGGAAATGATTGAAAACTTCCTTGGCGAAAATGACGCCCTTGCAGTTCAAGCTTTGGTATCTGATCGCGATGAATGGGACTATTTGATCTCCTTCACAACCAGAAACATTCTTGGTGATGACATTGTTTACTTCATGTATTACAACGAAACTTTGTTCGTAAGTGAAGACGAAATCACTACCGAAGAGCCAACTACAGAAGTTCCAACTACAGAAGTGCCTACAACAGAGGAGCCAACTACTGAGGTTCCAACTACCGAAGAACCTACTACAGACCTAAGTTATACAGTATTGAATGACATGGGTGAAAGAAACTTCTTCTTTGAAGACGAAGATGACAACGAAGTAGTATACCTGTTGACTGGACTTGTAATCAGTGACGGAATCGAATACAACGTTGAAGGCAAGAGAGTAATCGAAGACAACGGCGATGAAATCATGAGACTTAGATCATTCATCGACAGAGACAATTATGTAAAAGTCTCTTACATGCTCGACGCTGATGACAACACAGAAAAATTCTTCTTTGAAGTAGTTACAGACGGAGTATTGGTTTCAAGCTCCAAAGTCAAAGTAATGGAAGAAGAAGGCGAACTTAAGGTATTCCTGGAAATGGCTACAGCTACTGAAGCATCAAGATACGTATTCAAAGTCTATGATGAAGACGGAACTACTATTTATCAAATCAGATACGATATCAAAGTAGAAGGCGAAGTTGTTGAATCAGGAATCATCCACATCTACGCAACAGTTGATGAAGAAACCGGAGATATCATTTATACATATCAAGTACTTACTGATATGATGATGGATGGAGAACATCACGCAGGTGACATGGAAAATCAACACCAATACCAAGAAGAACACAAACATGAAAACCGTGAGCACAGAGGTGACCACGACAACGAAAGAGATAATCTGTAATCATCTCTCTACCTACCCCTTAGAAAAAGCACTCCCCGGAGTGCTTTTTTGCTTTATTTATGGTATTATATTATCCAGACAATACTTTTGGAGAAGATATGGAAAGACCAATTACACTCTTGACAGGTGCGACTTCAGGAATAGGCCATGAAACAGCCATCATCTTGTATCTGAGCGGACACCATCTGGTTTTAGGTAATCGCAATCCTGAAAAAGCCGAGATATTGAAAAAAGAACTTTTGAATCTAGATCCAAACGGTTCTTTTGAGATGCTTGAAGTTGATTTGGCTTCCTTTGAATCAATTAAGGATTTTTCAATAATAGTTCATCAAAAATATGACCATTTGGATAATTTGATAAACAATGCCGGAGTATTCATGCGGCGAAAACTGTATACTAAAGAAGGTTTTGAAATGGCGATGGGTGTCAACCATCTAGGAACTTATTATCTTACTGAGTTGTTAAAGGATATGCTAGTAGAGAACTCAAAAGTAGTAATGGTCTCGTCTATTGGCTGTTACTGGGGAAGCATCAATGTTAAAGAAAATTCTTTTACAAGAAGAAGAAATCCGTTTCAAAATTATTTTGACTCCAAGCTAGCCAATTTAGCGTATGTCAAGGAATTGGCTGATGAACTCAAGTCTAGGAATATCGGAGTAAGAGCTGCGGATCCGGGCGTGGTATATTCGCACATCTGGAAGTGGCGTTCTGGCTTTGGTCGCTTCTTGGAAAGAATCCAGAGGAAAATCATGAAGTCTGCCCAGCAAGGCGCTTTGGTAGTTGTCAGCCTTGTGTCTGATGGCAGAGAGCTGGAAGACGACAGACTGATGTTTACTTTGAAATCATCTCGTAAATTACCAAAGAAAATACGCTCTAACTTAAGACGAAAATCATTCGTTGAACACACCAAAAAAGCGGTTAATTCAGCCATAAACGCCAATCTTGATGATTAGCGTTTTTAGTCTCTTAAAAAAAAGAAAAAAAGATATACCATTTTGAGAGTTTTATAGTATAATATATAAAGTAACGCCGGTGTGGTGAAATAGGTAGACACGATGGACTCAAAATCCATTGCCCTCAAAAGCGTGTCGGTTCGAGTCCGACCACCGGTACCAGTCTTTTCTTGCCGAAGTGGCGGAATAGGTAGACGCGCTAGGTTCAGGACCTAGTGTCCGTGAGGATGTGTGGGTTCGAGTCCCATCTTCGGTACCATTTAGAAAGTTTAGGTTTGACACTATTGAGTCAAACCTTTTTTCATTCACTCCTCGTTATCAACTAGGAAATATTAAAGTAAACAATATTGTAAATAACAATAATAATACATTGTAAACAAATATGTAAACAATAATATTGACATATCGTAAACAATATTGTAAACTAATATAGAGGTGATAGAATGTCTGAATATCAAAAGTTTAAGAAAATATGTAATGATCTCGACCATTATCCAGCAGATTCTGAGTTGATTTACAAATATGGATTTTCTCGAAAAGACATGGAAGAAATCCGTCAAGAAAAGATTTTAGATAAAGAATTTTTGAAGCTGAAATTATATGATCAATCAGGACATCAGTTGTTATATTGGGAAAATGATAAAATTACTATGAATTTTAAAGGCAGCCAAGACCTGATTAGGAACTCGGTAATGAATAATTTCTCTGATTTTCGTAATTCAGAAATATTGAATGGATTTGTCTTTTCCGAAATCGAATCCAGTTTGGCTATAGAAGGTGTAAGAAGCACACGTGCCAAAATAGAAAAACTGAATAAAGTCCATTATGATGAATTGGAAGACTTAAATGACATTATTGTAAAAAATATGTTATTAGGCTATGAGTTTGTCAAGGTTCATGACATTACAATACATAACATATTTGAACTCTATAATATACTGTCTAAAAAGTGTTTAAAAGATGACGAATTACTATTGCCAAACAATTCGTACCGTCATGATGAAGTTCATATCGTCGACGGAAACAACGCAGTAGTCGACAAAGGAGTAGATTGGAAACTTCTGCCTGAATTTATGAACCAATTGATTGAGTTCATTAACAAAGACAAAACATATGAAGAACACCTAATAGCGTCGCATATCATCCACTATTACTTGATTTATCTACACCCATATTTTGATTACAATGGCCGGATGGCTAGAGTGATGTCGTTCTGGTATAATTTCAAGCATGCTCCATCACTGAGTTTATTGCTGGTCAGCGAAGCAATAAACAATAAAGCATATAAAAATGGTTATTATAACGCCATTATGA
>CALMFM010000093.1 GCA_937862575.1 uncultured Bacillota bacterium | reverse complement strand
TCAATAAGAGATGCAATTTTCCAATTAGGAAAAGGCGTCAAGAACAATAGACCTATAAAAATGGTTCAACTAGGCGGAGCTTCCGGTCCAATCATACCGGAATATATGCTGGATATGTCTATCGATTTTGATAGGTTCGAGAACTTTGATTCGAAAACAGGTACGGGCGCGATAATAGTCATCGATGACAGATTCGACATTTTTGACATTCTTTTAACTGACATGACATTCTTTGTTCATCAGTCATGTGGTAAATGTGCTCCTTGTAGAGAAGGACACATTCAAGTTGTCAATTTGTTGAATAAATTCAAGAATCGTCGCGCTTCAGAGAAAGATCTTATGTCCTTGGAAAATTTGGCAAATGTAATTCAACAGACTTCGCTCTGTGGCTTAGGGCAAACATCTATGACAGCAATCATATCATCTCTGAGATATTTCCGTGATGATTACTTTGCGAGAGTGAGGTACTAGTTATGGTTAATCTAAAGATCAATAACATTGACGTAAAAGTCAAAGAAAACACAACAATTTTAGAAGCCGCAAGACAATATCACATCGATATTCCGACATTATGTAACTACCCAGATTTGCATATCAATTCCGAATGCCGTGTTTGTGTAGTTGAAATCGACGGACAAAAGAAATTATCAACCTCATGTTCTACTCCAGTTAGAGAAGGCATGAATGTTAACACTAATTCTCCGAAAGTACTTAATGCCAGAAAAACAATCATCGAATTGATACTGGCAAATCATGATGCTAATTGTACAGCATGCCCTAAAAACATGAACTGCGAACTTCAAGCACTTTCAAACAAACTAGGTATTGACAAGAATAGATTCCCTACTGTATTGGAAATCAAGCCTGTTGATAATAACAATCCTGTTTTAGTTCGAAACATCAATCGTTGCATTAAGTGCGGTAGATGTATCGATGTCTGTAAAAATGTCCAATCTGTTGGCGTTTTAGATATAATGGGTAGAAGCAAAGACATGACGATTACGCCTGCGTTTGGTAAATACTTGTCAGATGAGATGTGTACCTATTGCGGTCAATGCTCAAGCGTTTGCCCAGTTGGCGCAATCATCGAAAAAGACGATACCGACAAAGTGTGGGAAGCATTGGATAATCCAAGCCTACATGTCATAGTACAAGTCGCTCCTGCAGTCAGAGTATCACTTGGTGAAGAACTCGGAATGGGTCCAGGATCAATAGTAACCGAAAAAGTCGTAGCTGCCTTGAAGTATTTAGGATTTGACGCTGTATACGACACTGACTTTACTGCCGACTTGACTATCATCGAAGAAGGCAATGAGTTGATTGAAAGAGTCACAAATGGCGGAGTATTGCCGATGATGACTTCTTGCTGCCCTGGATGGATTAGTTTTGCTGAACAAAAATATCCGGAAATTTTAGACCACATTTCAACATGCAAATCACCACAACAGATGTTCGGTGCTCTTGCAAAATCATATTATGCAGAGAAGATGGGAATAGATCCTAACGACATGTTCGTTGTTTCAATCATGCCATGTACAGCTAAAAAGTATGAGGCTCAAAGAAAAGAAATGCGCATTGACAATGTGAATCCGGATGTCGATGTAGTTTTAACTACACGGGAACTAGGAAAGATGATTCGTCAAATGGGAATCAATTTCCAAAACATCAAAGAAGTTCCGTTTGACAAACCATTCGGAATTACTACTGGAGCGGCTGCTATATTTGGCGCCACTGGTGGTGTTATGGAAGCGGCTCTAAGAACCGTTTATGAAGTAGTGAATAAGGAAGAACTCAAGGATATCAACTTTACATCAGTTAGAGGAACAGAAGGAATTAAAGAAGCAGAGGTTATGTTGGGAGGACAACCAGTTAAAGTGGCTGTAGCCCATACTTTGGCAAATGCCAAAATTCTTGCTGAACAAGTTAAGGCAGGAACATCTCCTTACACATTCATCGAAATTATGACTTGTCCTGGCGGATGCATCGGTGGTGGTGGACAACCTTATGGAACCACAAA
The DNA here is from genome assembly GCA_937862575.1 of uncultured Bacillota bacterium. GTDB lineage: Bacteria > Bacillota_I > Bacilli_A > Izemoplasmatales > Hujiaoplasmataceae > 4572-104. The sequence goes on along the minus strand of CALMFM010000093.1, from coordinate 9,852 downwards.
CGCCGTTAGAGAAAAAAGAATTGAAGCTATTTATCAAGTAGATGAAGAAATGCCGATAAGAAAATCTCACGAGAACCCAGACATCATCGCCTTATACGATGAATACTTGATGAAACCTCTAGGAAAAAAATCACATCATTTATTACACACACATTATTCATCAAGAAACAAATAAAACGATTAGGCGACTTAAACGAGTCGCCTTTTCTTATGTTCTCAATATTCATTTACTATATATCATTTATATAGTATAATTGTATTTGATGAACATAGGGAATGTTACAATTGAATATTGGGTTGAATAGCTTATTTTGACCCAGCTTTAGTGTGATTTATAATTGCAATTTTCTTTTTGTGTAAAAAATAGGAGGATACAATGCCAAATTATGCCAGACCACCATATCGAATCAAAATGGTGGAACCAATCAGCCTTATTACTAAGGAAGAACGGATTGAAAGACTTAAAGAAGCAGGATACAATCCATTCAGATTGAAAAGTGAAGATGTTTATATTGACTTGCTTACTGATTCCGGAACCGGAGCCATGTCTCATTTTCAATGGGCAGCTTTGATGCAAGGGGATGAAGCCTACGCCGGTTCGAGAAGTTTTTACAGGTTGGAAAAAGTAGTTAAGAATATTACCGGATACAAATACATCATGCCTGCACATCAAGGTCGCGGAGCCGAACAAGTAGTTATTCCGGAGTTGGTCAAAAAACCTAACATGTATTTCATTTCCAATATTCATTTTGACACGACGAGAGCTCATGTCGAAATTGCTGGAGCCAGAGCAATTGACTGTGTTGTTGAAGAATGTTTTGATACTGAAACATATTATCCTTTCAAAGGTAACTTCGATGTCCCTAAATTAATCGAGATTATCAATGAAAAAGGTGCTGAAAATATTGCTGGTATTATTCTTACTATAACCAACAACTCAGCCGGCGGGCAACCAGTTTCAATGGAGAACATGAAAGAAGTTACTATGGTAGCTAGAGCCAATAGAATACCGATATTGATTGATGGGGCCAGATATGCAGAAAATTCTTATTTCATCAAATTAAGAGAAGACGGTTATCAAAATAAAAGCGTGAGAGAAATCGCTCGAGAAACATTTGATTTGGCAGATATTTTTTTGATGAGCGCCAAGAAAGACGGCCTTGTAAATATAGGTGGATTAATAGCGATTAAAGATGATGAAGACTTCTTTAAACAATGTCAAATTAACATTGTACCTAAAGAAGGATTTCCTACCTACGGCGGATTAGCCGGAAGAGACATGGATGCTCTTGCGGTCGGGTTGGAAGAAGCCCTCGACGAAAGTTATCTAGCTTATAGAATAGATGAAATCAGGTATTTAGGTGATTTGTTAAGAGCGGGTGGAGTGCCGATCCAATATCCTACAGGAGGGCATGCGGTTTTCGTTGATTGCGGTAAAATAGTTCCACATATTCCTTATGATCAATTTCCGGCACAAGCAGTTAGCAATGCATTATATATTGAAGGCGGCATCAGACCAGTCGAAATAGGCTCGCTTTTACTTGGAAGAGATCCGGACACAAAGGAAAACATCAAAGCGGACAAAGAATTTATGAGATTGACCATTCCTAGAAGAACATATACTTTTGAACATTTACACTATGTCGCTGAGTGTCTAATAAATGTTTATAATAATAGGGATAAAATCAAAGGATTGAAATTCACATACGAATCTCCGATTCTAAGACATTTTACAGCTGAGTTTGAACCGATAGAATAGAGGTAAATATGAAATATTTGAATATAAAATCAGAAATAGGAGAATTAAAAACAGTTCTGTTACATAGGCCTGGTAGAGAATTGGAGAATCTGACACCAAAGATGCTAACACAGTTGCTTTTTGACGATATTCCATGGTTGGATTTAGCTCAAGAAGAGCACGATGCATTCGCGGAAACTTTCAGACAAAACGGGGTCAAAGTTCTGTACCTTACCGACTTGGTAGCGGAAAGCCTCGATGTGTCCGAAGAGATAAGAAACAAGTTCATTTCTCAATTCATCGAAGAATCTTTTGTTACTAGCGATACCTTGAAACAAAAACTCAAGGACTTTTTACAATCATTCAAAACAAATAAAGAACTGATAGCCATGACAATGGCGGGAATTAAGAAAAATGATTTACCGAACTTTGAGAAAAGAACATTATCCGACTATATAAAGGATTATCCTTTTATAACCGATCCAATGCCAAATCTATATTTCACTAGAGACCCATTCGCTGTTATCAATAATGGAGTAGTTGTGTCGAAGATGTCTTCGCAAACAAGAAGCAGGGAAACTATATATGGAGAATATATTTTTAAATATCATCCTATCTATGGCAATTGTGATATTCCGACTTATTACGATAGAAATGCAGTGCCGACAATTGAAGGTGGAGATATTCTTGTACTGTCAGATAAAGTTCTGGCTGTAGGGGTTTCTCAAAGAACTCACCCAGCCGCAATTGAAAAGTTAGCTAAGAATCTTTTCTATTTCAACAAAACAAGTTTTGAAATCATTCTAGCGTTCGACATACCGAAAAACAGAGCATTCATGCATTTGGATACAATATTCACGCAAGTAGACTATGATAAATTCTTGATTCATCATGATGTAAAACAAGTGCTAAAAGCGTATGAAATAACTGTAAATCCGCATAAGAAAGGCAAACTTCTGGTTCTTCCTTTGGAAGGAAAACTTGATGAAGTATTAACTAAGTATTTGGGAAGACAAGTTACGCTTATCCCTTGTGGTGGAGAAGATGCAGTAGCCGCAGATCGCGAACAGTGGAATGATGGAGCCAATACTATTGTCTTAAGACCTGGCGAGGTAATCGTATATGAGAGAAACCATATAACTAACAACATCCTAAAATCATATGGAATCAAAGTCCATGCGATTCCTTCTAGCGAATTATCGAGAGGAAGAGGCGGCCCAAGATGTATGAGCATGCCTTTCCAAAGAGAAGACCTTCCTGATTGAGCAAATCAGTTGAAATATGTCAAAAATGTTGTATAATGAAAGTATAATAATTGACATATGTCAAAAATGGAGGTGAATATTTATGCCGCGTGGAGACGGAACTGGACCAGCAGGAGCGGGACCAATGACGGGTAGAGCGAGAAACAATTGTAATAATAACAATAATAATTCCAGATATTTAGGTAGAGGTATAGGCAGAGGCATGGGAAGAGGATTCGGATATGCCAACCAAACCAATGATGACAAAGAATTGTTATCTCGCGAGAAACAAGCACTAGAAGATAGAATTAAAGATATAGATTCAAGATTAAACAAGTAAAAAAGCGGCCTAGGCCGCTTTTTGAGATAAAAGGAGAAGATTTTTATGATAATAGCATTACCTACAAGCACAAGCGGTGAGAAGTCTTTCATTTCCGAAAATTTTGGAAGATGTAATTTCTTCTACATTTATGATACAGAAACAGAAATCGGAAAAGTATACACAAACATTTACAAAGATGGGCAACATGGCGTCGGCCTCAAGGCCGCCGAATTCGTTCTGAATCAGAACGCAGATGTCTTAATTACGCCGAGAGTTGGAGAAAAATCTCTTGAAGTATTCAAAACAACTAACATCAAGATTTATGAGTGTACAAATGAGATCGTCAAAAATAATATTGCAAGCTTTTTGAATAACGAGCTGAAGGAACTTCATTGATGCAAATTGCAGTTTTAAGTGGCAAAGGTGGAACAGGAAAAACACTGTTAAGTGTAAACTTGTCTCACCTTGCGAATAATTCGGTTTATGTAGACTGTGATGTCGAGGAACCGAATGGTTTACTATATTATAAAATACCTAAAATTGAAGAGGAAATTGTCTATACTCAATACCCTGTGGTAAATCATGACACATGTATCGGTTGCAGAAAGTGCACCGATTTTTGTCAATTCAATGCCATGGCCTTTATCTTAGGCAAGGTCAGGGTTTTCAAAGAACTATGTCATTCCTGTGGCGGATGTAAAATTATATGTCCGGTAAACGCAATAGAAGAGAGAGATAAAGAACTGGGTAAAATCAAACATGGCTTTTATCAGGGGACGGAAGTATATTCGGGAGAGATGAGAGTTGGTGAAGAATCGGGAGTGCCTATCATCAAGGCTTTGCTCAAGAAAGTTGAAAATATTGACAAAACTGTATTTATAGATTCACCTCCTGGAAATGGATGCTCAGTTATGGAAAGCATCAGCGATGCCGATTATTGCGTCTTGGTAGCTGAACCGTCAATATTCGGGTTACACAATCTGAATATGGTATATACCTTGGCAAAGAATTTCAATAAGAAGGTTGGCCTTGTTATTAACAAAGCTACTGATGATGAAATAATAAAGAAATTTGCACTTGATAATCAAATCAATGTGCTTGCTGAGATTCCGATGGATCTTGATTTAGCGAGAATAAATTCCAACGGAAACTTTGTTTCGGATGATTCTAGATTTAGACCATTATTTATGACTATACTAGATAAAGTACTCCGGGAGGGCACACAATGAAACAGTTGTTGATATTAAGTGGCAAAGGCGGAACAGGAAAAACAACTGTAGCTAGTTCTTTCATCAAATTGGCTGAGGCCAAAGCCTTTGCGGATTGCGATGTGGAAGCTCCAAACTTACATCTGATTAATCATGAAGGTGTGAAAGAATCGAAACCATATTTCGGAATGAAAAAAGCAGTTATTAATCAAGATAAATGCATATCATGCGGAATATGTCAAAGCAATTGTAGGTTTGATGCCATCGATTTTGATGGTAATTATACCGTTGATAAGTATGCTTGTGAAGGTTGTGCGGTATGTCAATTGGTTTGCCCTTCTAAAGCCATTGAAATGGTAGAGGCAAACGACGGGGAAACCACCATATATAGAGGTAATCGGCTATTTTCAACTGCTGAACTAAAAATGGGAAGTGGTAATTCTGGAAAGCTGGTTACTCAAGTCAAAAAAAACTTAAGAGATAATTTGACAAATGAAGAGTTGGTTATAATTGATGGCTCGCCTGGAATCGGGTGTCCAGTGATTGCTTCGCTAAGCGGAGTGGACATGGTTTTGATTGTCGCCGAACCAACTTTATCAGGGATTTCAGATATGGAGAGAATCCTTAAAACAGCCTCAATATTTAAAACAAAAACCGCTGTTTGCGTCAATAAATATGACACAAATATTGAGCTAACTCGAAAAATTGAAACATACACTTTGTCCCAGAATATAGCCTTTTTAGGTGTTATTCCATACGATAAAAAAGTAGTCGAGATTATCAATCAGGGAAGAGCCGTTGTCGAAGAAGATTTTTCTGTGTCAAAAGCAATTAAAGATGTCTATTCCAAGGCCATTGAGTTAATAAATATATAAGCAAATAATCTTAATAAATTCTTCCTGTATGATATAATCTTTTTATATTAAGAGGGAGAGTATTTTATTATGTTCAAAACGATTTTGGCGATGCAAAAGCAAAAAAAATACATTATTCAAGGTTCTATAGTGTTTATATTGTTTATCGTTATGTATTTTTTACTTGACGGACTGAATATGAGTTATTCAGAGATGATTTCGGAGTACGGAATTTATCTTGTAATCATTAACATCTTGATGAATATAATAATGGCATTAACAAGTGCGTTCATGTGGAATGTTTCCAGTGGTTTGGTCAAACTGACCGGCAAAGAAGGAAAGGGATCTTTTTTCTCTGGGATTGCTTATGTCTTTGGTTTATTGACATACGGATGCACTCCATGTGTAATTGCATTTTTTTCAACTATAGGTTTAACTCTATCAATAGCTGTACTGCCATTGGCGGGGTTACCTTATAAGTTCATCGCTTTTGGAGTTTTGATCCTAGGTTTGCTATGGTTGATTTATGAAACTAATCATGTAAAGTGTAAAATAAAAAATTAAGGCTTTCTGCCGAAAAGAAAGTCTTTTTTATAAATCTTCGACCTTCGCTTTTTTAATAATTCAAGAAATGATACAATGAATTTTAATAGAGTTAGAAAGGAGCTTTGGTTTGAAAAAATTACTTTCGGTATTTACAATTATTTTATCTGTCTTTGTTTTTTCTGCGTGTGATCCTATTTCGACAGAAGCAACTTTGAATACTAATATTACTCAGAGTACCACCGATATACCTGTGACATGGATAGAAATTACGGCCGACCATCAAGAGGTATGTATGGGAGAGCAGGTTGTTTTTACAATCACCATACAACCAGCTAATGCGACAAATCAAAATTATACAATCTCAATTGATGGAAATTATCTGTCCTTTGTTGGGACAAGTCAACTTACCGTCGAAGTGATATCAGAGGATGTAGGTGGGGAAACTATGGAAACAATAGTTACTGTAACCAGCGATTACGACTCAAACATTACTGATACAGAAGGAATTTACATTCATCACTCATCATCACCATCTTGTCCGGTAATCTGATATCCATCTTAAGAAAAGAAAAGCAATGGAAATATCCATTCTTTTTTTTATTATGTATAAAGGTAACCATAGAAAAACATCCTTTATTATGATATTATTATTCTAAAGATTCTTATGTTATGGGGTGTTGGGATGGAAGCCATCAAGACTATCGGTCTTAAAAAGAACTTCAAAGTTGGAATGATTGAACAGCAAGTACTCAATGGAATAGATATAATAATTGAAAAAGGTGACTTCACAGGTATCGTCGGGCCTTCCGGCTCTGGGAAGACTACTTTGCTATACTGCTTGAGTTCTCTAGAAAAGATTAGTGAAGGCAAAGCATATATTAATGGCAAGAATATTGTTGATTTTACCGAATCTGAAATTGCCAAATTAAGACAAAGCACAATAGGATTTATCTTCCAATTCTATAACCTCATTCCAAATCTGACTGTATTTGAAAATGTTCTTTTGGCAAAAGTTATCGCAGGCAAAGGAGATTCCCAGATTGAACATATTTTGGATAAAGTAGGAATGAAAGATTTTCTAAACTATTATCCAAATCAATTATCAGGAGGTATGCAACAAAGAGTTGCAATTGCCAGAGCCTTGGTAAACGAGCCAGAAATAATCTTTGCCGATGAACCTACTGGAAATCTCGATCAAAAGATTGGAAAAGAGATAATGGATTTGTTAAAGGAACTTAATAGAACAGAAAAGGTAACAATCGTATTAGTTACACATAATGAAGATTATTTGACATATTGCAATAAAGTTTTTAGATTATTAGACGGAAAGATAATTATATGACCTCAAAAAGATTCAAACTGCTTTTTGCTTGGCGAAATATAACTTCAGACAAGAAAAACTCTTTGGTGGTAATTTTAACTTTATCACTTGTTTTTACTTTGTTGCTGATGTTGCTGGGAATGAATTTCTCATTATCCAAAATATATGAGTTTGAATCTGCTAATATTTACCAAGATATCGATATTGTAATGACTTATGATGAATATTCCAGTTCCAGACTAATCAATAAAAGGTATCTTACTGATGAATATTCAATGGATATAAGATACAGTTTATCATTCTTTAATCTCGATGTATTAATAGAAGATGATTCGCCATATTATGCGAAGTTGATGTCTGCGTTACCTCATGAATTTGAATTATTGGTTGATATGGATGTTAATACTTTCCAAAATCAAATGATTATAACTGAATCTTTTGCTAAAGAATACGGGCTAATGATTGGTGATACTGTCAGTTTTTCTGTTTTTGACAAAACATATGAATACGAAGTTGGTGACATATTCAAAGATACCGGACTTTTCAGCGGAATAACTTTCTATATTGATAAGGAAAAACTTTTTGAAGATGCCTATGGATTAGGAACACTTACAAATTTCGGCAATGAGATATATATTTATACATTTGAAGAAACTACAATATCCACACTAATAGCTGACTTGAAAATGGATGAACACTTTCAGGATTATCATATCTTTCCTACATTCGATCAAGAGTATATTACCGAAAAGGCTAATGATACATCATCGATGATGCTTGCTTTAGGATTGATTGTATTAATTGCCATTTTAATGGTTCTGGATTCCTTGTTTCCGATTGTAAACAAGGAGATTAGACAACAATTAGGAATTACCGAAACACTTGGGGCAGATAGCAGATTTTTATGGCATGTAAATCTCAGGCAGTGGATGATTTACACGCTTATATCATTTGTTTTGGCTTATGGTATAACGCTATTCAGTATTAATTACGGTACGAAAGTATATGGATATGTTGGATTTATACCTATAAAACTTACTACAACATTGTTAGCTTTGGCAATTGTTCTTATCTTTGTTATCTTCAGAGCCAAATTGGGCTTTAGTAAAGAAGAAAAATTGTCATTAGCCGCCAAAAGTTATGATAAAACTTATTTGAGATACAAGTTAAAATATTGGTTAATGATATTAAGTGGAGTTGTATTGATAGTTGAAATGATATTCGGCTTCTTGCCTTTGGGATATAAAGGATTGATTATATCTATTTCATCATTGTACTTGGCGATGACTTTAGCCAGTTTGGTTCTAATATATCTCAGCAAACTATTAGCTAAATTTGGTAAGATGTCTGTGTTCAAGATTTTTCAACTTAAATACCTTCAAACAAATAAACATATTCATCAATCTTTAAAGGTTATAATGATTTCTCTTATGGCTTTGGTTCTAATATTCTCTGTCAGAGTTTTCATGTTTGGAGAAGTAGACAATTTCTATAAAGCTATGGGTTTTGATTTGGCAGTAGTGAATATTTATGATTATGACGATTCTTTGAATGAAGATATTGCTGATTTTGCGGTAACATCTAACGATCCCGCGGTATTCTACCATAATATTGTGATTCATTTAGCCGATGGAGAAGTAGAAACATCAAGATTTTTTATTTCGATGAATTATGAGTCAGTCGACAAATATTTCAATATGGATTTCGAGAACAGTTACTATACAAATTCTCAGATTTCGGCAGATGAACCATATGCTCTGTTGCCAATCAACTTTCAATTGGTTTACGGACTTGAAGTTGGAGATGTAATATATTTGGATTTGAATTACAAATTGGAAAACATTGAGATGACCATAGGTGGCTTTATCAATACCAGTTTTGATAATATTGTCTATTCCAATATCTTTGAAGTAGAAGGATATTCGCTTGAAGCAAAACCAAATTCGATTTTTATTAATACAGATGATAAAGACAATACTTTTGATGATTTGGTGAGAGATTATAGTGACAACATGTATTATATTATGGATCCGGAATTATACTTTGCGGATACTGTTGCCTCAGTGATGAATCTTACAGATTACTTTACTGTTTTCACATTGTTTATGATAATATGTTTTGTAATAATCATTTTCAATAATACCATCCTTGTCTTTTATGGCTTGAGAAACGATTTAGCTAAAATAAAAGTGCTTGGCGCTAAAGATTCTACTTTTATTGCCAATTTAGCCAAGGAGTATTTAGTTGTTCTTTCGATTGTTTTCTTAATTGGATTAGGTGAAATTCTCATTCTCTCTGAACATCTAAAATACGTTGTTTTACTGACTAATTACTATAAGAATATATCAAGCACCCCATTGACTATTATCAATAGTTGTGCTATTGTTAGTATAGTATTAATATGTAGTTATTTGTATTATTTTTATAATATAAAGAAAATAAAAGTTGTTAATGAAATTAAAATATATTAAGGGGGGTTAATATGAAAAAATTTCTTTTACTGCTATTCGGTTTGGCCCTTGTCTTTGGATTCGCTGGTTGTAATACAGATGGATCAGAGATTACGATTGACGAGGATGTATTCATTGCCAGCCCTGTGAATCTAACGATATCAGGCAC
>CALMFM010000092.1 GCA_937862575.1 uncultured Bacillota bacterium | reverse complement strand
GTATTCATTTAGTGATGCAATGAATGCGACCAAAGACAGTCCTGCAAATACAAACCAACAGACCAATGCAACATATTGGTCGATTCCAATCCAAAAATACAAATCACCAGTTGAAATCCATGATTGGAATATGGCAGTTATATAGAACACCAATGTGGCAGAAAAAGCAATCCCTGCCAATAGATTGAATAATGGTGTTTTTGGTTTCTTAACTATCAATTCATCCGGATTAACAGGTTTTGGTCCCTTATTGACCAATACACCACAATTAAGACAGACATCCTGTCCTTCTTTGAGCTCAGTTCCACAATTGAAACAATATTTGTCCATTTAATATTCCTCTCTTATCTATTATTGTTTATTTGCATACAAAGGTTTTTCCTTTGGTTTGTTCCTATCATATTGTTTTGAAGGATACAATGCTTCAAAATCTTCCAATATCTTTTTTAAGGTATTATCAAGATAAGATTTGGCCCTTGTCTTGATATTTGCTGGTACGCCGTAATAAGCCCCGGCAATCGAACATGTAATAGCCCCGATAGTATCGGAATCGCCACCAATTGAAATAGCGTTTCTAATCGCATCTTCGAAATCGGTCGATTCGAAGAATGCGACCAGTGCTTGCGGCACTGTACCTTGGCAAGTGACATCGAATCTATAATTCTCCCTGATCTCATCCAAAGTGAAATTGAGTTTGTAATATTTATTCATCTCCACAAAGATTTCCTGTTTTGATTTGCCTTGTCTTGCAAGGAAAATCGCCACTGCTACCGATTCCGCTCCTTTGAATCCTTCCGGATGATTATGACTGACTTCGGTAACTTCTTTAGTCAACGCTTTGACTTCTTCTAGCGTCTTTCCTACTATACCACAAGCTGAGATTCTCATTGCGGCTCCATTACCGAAACTCTTGTAGGGAAGCGGATTCTTGGAAAAGATCCACATCCTGAAAGAATTGCCATAGCCACAGTCCGGATACTTCCTGCCGATGGCATGCATCTGTTGGATGACAGTGTATGAGAGATTAGCATTCTTTTCCTTGTGCTTCATCAAGGCTTTGGCAACCGCCAAAGTCATGACCGTATCATCGGTAAAGAAGGAATTTTTGCTTAACAGCGGAAATTCCTTTGTCTTTATGTTGTTGAACTCGTAACGCGAGCCTACTATATCACCGATGATTGCGCCTATCAATTTGGTACCTCCTACATAGTTTATTGAATGAATTACTTATTTTCTTCTTCAGATTTCTCTTCTTTTATCTTCCTTATCGCTGAAAACATATCCTTTGATTCTCCATATTTAGCTCGATCTTGCATATCAATCTTGACTTTCTTGAAATAAACAAGACTAAGAATAAACGGTATCAGGAAGAAAACCTGTGCTGAAACGAATACCATTATATTGAACACTGAAGGATTGAACAACATCGTAATGGAAAATACCTCATATATGCAATACACCACAAACAACAGAATCACAAAGATCTTTTCCTTAAAATCCCTGTTTCTTACCTTTATGATGACTAAAATTCCTAAAACTGTGAAATAAAGGCCAACCAGTAAAGCATAAGCGTTGATTCCACCCCATACTTGAGAACTCGACATTACCGACAAAAGCCCGAACAATACGGAAAAGAATCCGATGATTTGGGCTAATTGACCACTCTTCATATTAACACTCCCTTTTCATGCAATTCTAGTTGCGATATGCGATAAACAGACGATATTTCAATCTTCTTTGCTTGTTTCCTTGATTCTGTCCAATGCCTCGAGGAAACTTGGAGATTCCTCGACAGGATGGTCCTGAACATACTTGATTTCCTTTTTGGTTTTGATGAAATACAAGACAACCAAGATGGTTGGTGCCGCAAGAAAAAGTTCAAAATACAAAATGAATAAAGCTGATCCGAAAGTGGTTTCCAAGGCTCTGGTGATAGCTATCACCTGGGCTGCTATTAACATCAAAGCGAGCGCGGCGACGTATGGCATCTCTTTCTTTTCTCTGCCGCTTGATTTAATTAGAACCATGACTCCACATAGTATTGCGATAGCTCCTACTATCAGAGAAAGGTACACTTCTGTATTGTAATCGCGAGAGTAAGCAAGCACGGAGATGACCATGTTGGCTCCTAAAAGCATCGAGAAAAAAGCTATTATCTGAGCAATCAGGTTACTTTTCATTCGGACCTTCTTTCAAAACGTGATTATTACTATAATCATTATATCAATTTTTGATATAAATGTAAGGCTTTGCCGGTAATTTGTAAAATATTTATCAAGATATTCATTGAACTTATTGTTTTTTTATAAAGAAAAGGAGACAAATCGTCTCCTTGATGTTTTTTCAATTGATTCTACTCGTGATTAATCAAGAGTTTTCCTTCCCTGATCAATTC
>CALMFM010000091.1 GCA_937862575.1 uncultured Bacillota bacterium | reverse complement strand
TCATTACCCCATATGCTCCATATGGGAAATTTAATACAGCGGCGAGCACGACAATGCCAATTGATAAAAATCTAATCCATATTTGCTTAGCAGAAATCAACCACAGTGCCCCAAGTCCGAAGACCAAAGGCCAAATTACATTTTGAGATGTTCCCAATAAAGTGAAATTTTGATCAGTTATAAAATAATATCCAATGAAAAAGAGTTCAATAACCGCCGCAAAAGCAAAAAGGCGGAGAAAGTAACTCCTAATGTTTCTGGTATGAAAAAAACCTTCGGCTATCATATAGGCGAACATAATGTAGGCGATTCTGCCGATGCTTCTCAATATTATATAAGCCAGCGAATCTTGTACCATCATAATAACACCAACATGATCCGCCACCATTGCCAGAGCGGCAATGTATTTGAATGCGTTCCGATTCATTAGATCACCACGCTAAATCGCTATATCTATCTCCACAGGACAGTGGTCACTTCCATAGATGTCATTTCTTAGTTCAACGTTTTTGACTCCTTCTTTAAGGCGGTCGGATACGACAAAATAGTCAATTCTCCATCCCGAATTAGTCTCTCTCGCACTGAACCTGTATGACCACCAAGTATATTTAACTGTATCCGGATTCAAGAAACGGTAAGTGTCGGTGAATCCTTCATCAAGCAAAGATTGGAATTTAGTCCGTTCCTCGATTGTAAATCCCGGATTCCTTAAATTCGTCTTGGGATTCTTTAGGTCAATCTCTTTATGCGCAACATTCAAGTCGCCACATAATACTACCGGTTTAATTGCATCAAGTCTCTTAAGAAAGCTGCGGAAATTATCTTCAAATTCCATCCGATAATCCAATCTTGCCAATTCCGGTTGAGCATTTGGAACATAGACATTCACAAAAAAGAAATTATCGAATTCAAGTGCGATTATTCTTCCTTCGTCATTATATCCATCGCCGTCAATTCCATATATTACATTCAATGGTTTGTTTCTGGTATAGATTAATGTCCCGGAATATCCGGCTTTATCTGCCGAATTCCAGAATTCATGGTATCCTTCGATTGAGAATTCTTTTTGTTCCTCTTTCATCTTGGTTTCCTGTATTGCAAATATATCAGCAGCTGTTTCCTCGAAATAATCCAAGAATCCTTTCTTGGTCGCAGCTCTTAATCCATTGACATTCCATGTTACAAATTTCATAATCCACCATCCTTGTTCAAGTATAACTAAATTATATCATAAACCTAAATTGATTTTCCTTAATTACACATATTTTATAATAACCATTTTACAAATCAGACAAAATTCTTTATAATATATTTACCACAATTTAAGGAGCGAAACATGAATAAACACGATCACCACCACCTGATGGATTTGGCCGTCGACAAAGCCCGCCATACCATGAATCAGAATATCGGTGGTCCTTTCGGCGCCTTGATCGTCGATAAGGACAACAACATTATCGCTGTGGCTTCCAATTCGGTGCTTAAGGATCACGATCCTACTGCTCATGCCGAAATGAATGCCATCCGAGAAGCCTCAAAGAAACTCGGAACTCACGATTTGTCAGGATGCACACTATATACAACATGTTATCCATGCCCGATGTGCCTTGGCGCTATCATCTGGTCAAATATCAAAAAAGTGTATTATGGATGCAACGCCGTTGATGCCGATAAAATAGGATTTAGAGATGATTTCATCTATGATTTTATCAAGAACAATGCAAAGGATACCAATATACTTAACCTCGAAGAACAGGAGCGAGACAGTTGTCTTACCTTGTTCCAAGAGTATCACGAAAAAGATAAGGAATTATATTAAGAACACATACTTTAGCAAAAGTGATCCCCAATTAGAAAAAAAAGAGGTACTAGTAGTAAATTACTAGTCCTTTTTTGATATAGAGGAAGATATTATAAATTTTAGATAAAGTTTTTGATAAACGATGTGAAGAAAAAAGCAAAATTGAGCGATTAGAAAAAGGAAAGAAAAGTTACTAGCAAAGTACAGGTATTCAGGAGTTAAAAACGAATATGAAATTGAAATCATAAAAACAAACTGTTATTCTAAAGATGATTATACACGTTGGTATTCTCATTTAGATAAACTTATATTTTTCGTGTTTTCTATCTTATCAACTAAAAATGCTATAGTAATATATTTTTATAATTTTGACATAGATATTATTAAACATATGGTGATTCATTTTATTGATCTTCTTCATCTAATAAAATTCACTTCAAGCCATTATATTCTTTTTACTATACTATCTAATTACCACAACGATAATGGTTTGTGGTTGATTTTTCATAATATATGTTAGTGTACTAGGGAAAAATCGTGATTAATGACCACTACTATATCCGAATTAAATGGATATGTCCCGCTGACAAGTTCGACAGAAACAGTATAATTTGCTACTATGTTAGGCAATCTAATTATTCCATAATTGGTATTAAGTGTTAAGATATATGTTATATTATGTGTATTATCTATAACTGTAATTTTATAGACATTTAGTGGGTTGGTATTCTGAATTGTGTTAAGGTTTATATATTGCGGATTAAGCAAGTAACTTACAGATATCTCAGCATATTCACCAATATCTGTTGAAAAACTTTGTGTGCCGCATGTTTGATTAGGTATGTTGCAATTAATACAATTTATGATTATTGCTGCAGAGTTGTACGATAATAACTTGTCCTCATCAAGTTTTCCAGCGCCACGAGAAGAATCAAAACCTCTAGTACCAGCATAATAACTTGGAATGCTCTCATTAGCAGAATTATGTAATATAGATAATATATAATCCACGTCATATGTAGTCTTATTTTCATAAAATAGGTTTGTAATCGCTGCCACAACCCTCGGAGAGGCATAACTAGTACCTACAGAAGTACCCATACTGTATTTTGAAGCAACAAGATTCGGTTTGCTAGTTTGGAATAATTCTACTGTACTAGAAATACTCCATAATGTGTCATCGGAGTTGACTGCGCCAACCGCAATGACATTAAAGCCTACAGCTGGTTGAACTACATATTTAATTCCCTCCCACACAGGTTCTTAAGCAGCAGACATTTGTCCTGCAGCCGCTATGATAGGAACATTATACATATAAATTAAACTATCTATATCTTGTGATAAAGAATGATATACCCCAACATCATCTTTAAAAGCAGTTCCAATTGATAGATTAATTATCTGAACATCATTATCCAACAAATATTCAAGTCTAGGCAATAAGTCAATTAGGGTCGCAGTGCTTGCATAAGTTGTATAGAGAGCTAAATCATCGATATTATCAAAATTTTGAACAATTACATCTGAAACCGTCGTAATATGGTATGAATTAGGTCCACTAGGAAATTCCTCTACTAGTGCTACATCACATAGAAAATCATTGTATAATCGATCAATATTTCCTGAGTCAACAATGCCTACTCGGATTTTATCATCATTATCTATAGAAATGTTGCAGTTTTGCTCTTCTCCACCTCCCTCACCATCAAAGATCATGGAATCATCAAAATACTCATTAATAATATTATACATTCCAAATTCAGAAATATATATCTTTTCTACCAACGGTAATTTACTGATGGATATTATTTCGTTTTGAATAGCCGTGTAATTATCTATATAAACATTCACCTTAGGTAAATATCTAGAGATGTAAAAATTATTAAATAGAACATCAAGCCCCAAGGATTGAAATATTGCTAGATTTTCAGAGTAATAATCGTTTACAATTGTATTATAGCTAAAATATATTGATAATATTTGTGTCTTGCTATAGTCATTTGTATCTACTTCTATTTCGCTATCACTATAAGGGAAGAACACAAGAGTGTCTTCAATATGAATATTATCAAAACTTTCTAATGTTTGATTAAATAACATGAATGCAGATATAAAACATAATAAAATACTTAATAAGCAAAACAGGTGTTTTTTCATTTCTTTCTCCTTCTCTTTTTTTTCGAAATGTTTTTGACACTTTTTGCGAGGATATAAATAGGATTTTTTCATATCCTCTTATTATGAGTAAATTTATTGAATGTAATACCGCCTTTAATATACAATGTATTTTACGATACCCAAGAATATGTTGTCACAACATATGTTTCCCAATCCTGATATATCTCATCCCAAGTCTTTCCAGTATAGTCATCTAAAAGACTAATGTCTCTCATAATTGCTATTAGTGCATCAGCGCCATAGATTTCCACAAAATACGCTGGAAATGAATAATATTCAGAAAAATAACTCTCATTGTACGTGTTTATGTCTGCATAGTTCCCCCTTTCATACTGATATATATGTACATACTTGAAATAGTCATCTTCATAAGAAAAATCCCTGCCATAATGATACTCAAACAAAGTGATAAAAGACTGATCATTGATGCTATAATTATTGATTATTCTCTGGTTTACATATTTGACAAAGTATGTATTATATGAGAAATAGCATGCAAGCCATTCATGCATCGCTTTTGTAGTAAATGCATCTAGAGTAGGAGTAGTAAGATAGTGAACATACTCGTGCGCTAACGCATATAAACTTTCCAAGAAAATGTAACCCCCTGAATAGAAGCCTAAGCTTGGGGAATTTGAATCGAAATGAATGGTTAAGTCTGTATATTCGAACCCGTCTAGTTTAAGTATGCTATCTAGGTAGTCCATATCCTCTTCAAGTTTTGTTACTGCATATACCAAGGTTGTATAATTACTGTTTACGCTGTAATTTGCAAGATACAAACTGGGTTCTACAAATCCATTGTGCACAACCCAGTTGGCATGTTCGGTCTTCCATTCAAGAGTTTCTTGTATATACTCATTAAGGAAGATAATCGGATGTTCGGAAGAATCCAGCACTAAATCGAACCCATTGTCTAGAAGGAATAGGTTCTTGTATTCAGAAAAATCAGTCTCAAACTTGTTAAGGTCATCGTTCCCGTTAAGTAAATCCATTATCGCTGATATGCCAAAATTATTAATTATAAATTCGGCAATCCGAATCGCAAATTCGTATGAATATTCTCTTTGTGTCCCGGTTGAATATGCCTCAAGAAAGCATGGATAGGTAATATCAAAATAATCAATATTGGTCGGACTAGCTAGAAACGTAAGCATTGAAGAAACAGTATTAACCGGCTCTTGATAGTCATACCCGAGCTCTTTGGTTATGTGGTTTGCCAATCCATACATCAGTCCGTAATTTGCCATCGGATCGGATATCGCAATTATCGTATTGAATATGTTATCTTTGGAAGCATAGTCTTCGATATAGAGCCAAAGATTTTCGAATACCGAATCATAGTAAGGATAAGTCTCGCGGCTAATATAGTAACTAATTGTTTGATCGGTCAAAATATCATTTCTGATCAGATACTCTAGTATTATCTCGTTTTCTTGTTCAAAAAGTATTTTTTCTGTTTCGGTTATATCGTCGGAATATGTATATGTGACATAGTCATTGACATCAATATATTGAGTGCTCGTTGCGTTGTCTTCAGTACTAATTGTTGTGATGGCGTCCGTTTTAGTGGCTGTTGGAAACCAAGCACACGAAACGATAGTGAGTAACGAAATACATAAAATAATTGCTACACAAATTTTTAGTAGTTTCAATTTCATTGGATTCACCCCCTTAGCAAAAATAATAGGGAAAAAAAATACTTTGATTTCATTATAGCACTCATAAATTAAATATTCAACGGCACAATATAAATCAAATATTATAAGATTATCGATGCTCAAATATTTGTACTTTATTGTTTTGTGCTTGATGAGATTTTTTTTAAAATAATAACTAACTGGATATGCTTTGCCATCCGTATTATTCCATAAATATTTCATGATAGAAATTCTAAAAAAAAATCTCTTAAGTCTTTTTTAAAAGAAGGCATTATATAGTAAACGACATAAAGTCGACTTAAAAAAGTAATAGTATGTTATGTGTTATAATATAAAAGTGCTTTATTGGTATTAGGATAGATATGACATATTATAGATAAAGCATTTTTATGAACGAAGTAAAAAAACTATTCTTATACATAATATTATTCTTCATTGTCAAAAAAAAATAGATGCTAGTAGCATTTCTTGTCTCTACTAGCATCTTATCACTTCATCGTCACATGTTTATTTTTATTTTAAAGGTATGTTGTGCCTTTCGATATAGGTCAATTCACCGTCAATTCTAGTACTCTCCATAATACTTATGCGATTGGCTTCAATTATTTGATTTTCAGTTTTAATCTGAAACAAATCATCATCCGATATCAAGGTGACCTGACGTCCAAGAGTTATATGGGGAGTATATTTCTCGGTGGGAAAATTCAATCCCACTTCTTTGAGTTTGAAAGTCACAAAATTATATAGACTTTCCAAATTATATGATTTCTTGACACCAAGATAGACAATGCGCTTGTTTTGACCTTTTTTGAAGAAACCTAGTTTTTCCGTCTCATAATTGAATTTATGGAAGACAATCTCTTGAAGTTTAGTCTTGACTTTCTCTACCATTGCCGGACTTATTTCACCAAGATAAAGAATAGTCAAATGAAGATTGTCGAAACTGGAGAAATTCCCTGATTCGGACATTTCCTCCACTTCTTCCAAGTAATCGTAGATCTTGTTCTTTATCTCATCGTTAAATAGCAAAGCAATGAATGTTCTCATTATCCTATTTGTTTCCCATTGTCATCGCCATGACTGCCTTGGCAGTGTGCAGACGGTTTTCTGCTTCTTGATAAACGATTGAATGTGGTCCGTCGATTACGGAATCCACCACTTCGTTTCCTCTGTCGGCAGGCAGAGCATGCATGTATTTAACATTTGGACTAGCCAATGCAATCATCTCTTCAGTGCACTTCCAGCCTTTGTAAGACTCTAACAAATCATCTACTACAGCTGTAGATTGGTTTGTAACCCAAGAACCCCAGTTCTTTGGAATTACTACATCAGCGCCTTTGAAAGCCTCTTCCATGTCATGAGTTATCCGGAAAGTACCACCGTTCTCTTCTGCGTTCTTCTTGGCTTTGGCTACAGCCCAATCCGGTAGTTCATATCCTTTTGGATAAGCTAAAGTAACATCCATTGCATATCTTGGGAATAATAGGATTTGTGTCAAAGGAACCGAAATTGGTTTCTTATGACTAGTCGCATATGCCCAGATAATCGATACTTTTACGCGTTTTGTTTCGCCAAAAACTTCTTGAATCGTCATCAAGTCGGCCAACCCTTGCATCGGATGATAAAGGTCGTCTTGCAGGTTCATGATTGGAACCGAAGAGTGCGCAGCCATTTCGCGTAAATATTTGTTTCCTACTTGCCAGAAACAGTTTCTGCAAGCGATGCCATGTCCATAACTGGACAAGATGGTTGCGGTATCCTTTGCGCTCTCGCCATGGGATATTTGCATCATTGATGTATCCAGGAAAGTCGCGTGTCCACCTAATTGAGCTAATCCTGATTCCATTGAGTTTCTAGTTCTTGTCGATTGCTCAAAGAACATCAGAAAGGCAGTTTTGTTTTTCAGATAATCAGTTTCGACGTTGTTAAGGAATTTGTGTTTCAGGTCTTTGGAAACTTCCAATAACTTGTCGATTTCTTCTTTCGTCCACTCTTCGAGTGTAATGAAATGTTTTCCTTTGAATAATGGTTCCATATTTATCTATTCTCCTATTTGTTAATGTTTTCTACGTAGATTGACGGAATCACGGCATACATGGCGCAAGCCTTGACCAGGTGATCCTTGAATGTTTTTTCGTTTGGTGCATGTGCCTCAACTTCAGCTCCAGGCCCGAATCCGATACAAGGGATATTATAACGTCCCATAATAGAAACGGCATTAGTTGAAAAGGTCCATTTGTCAACTATCGGTTTTTCATTGAAAAGATTCATATAACTTTCAACGGTTGACTGACAAACAACGTGGTCTTCCGGTAATACCCAGGTTGGGAAGTATGATTGAGTTGGATAAACCAACCCTTTGTATGAAGGTCGTTTGTATTCATACATTTCGACTGTGGCATTGGCAGCTTTCACTGAAGGAAGATCTTCAATTTCTTTGAGTGCGCTCAAATATGTTTCTCCGTCTGTAAGTCTTCTGTCGATGGAAATCGAGCATCCGTCCGCTACTGCGCAACGGGAAGGTGACGAAAAGAACACTTCACTTACAGTAAGAGATCCTTTACCTAGAAAATCATTGTCAAGTAATCTTTTGTGCAATTCCTGAAGGTCTAAAAGAATTGGGGCCATTTTATAGATGGCGTTATCTCCTCTTTCCGGAGCTGACCCATGACATGAGACTCCATGAGTGGAAACCTTGATTTCCATTCTACCGCGATGCCCGCGGTAGATACGACAGCTTGTGGGCTCAGTTATCACGACAAATTCGGGTTTAATCTTATCTTCTTCGATGATATATTGCCAACAGAGTCCGTCACAATCTTCTTCTTGGACGGTACCCGTTATCAATAAGGTATAATCGTTTTCCAAACCGAGATCTTTGATAATCTTACCGGCATAAACCATTGAAGCCATACCACCTTCTTGGTCGCTCGCTCCGCGTCCGACAATGATATTTTCATCTTCATAGCCTAGGTAAGGATCATATTTCCAGTTCTTAATTTCGCCGATACCAACTGTATCGATATGGGCATCCATAGCGATTATATGCTTACCATGGCCGATACGTCCGATAATATTACCCATTGGATCGATAGTAATTTCATCAAAACCGACTTTTTCCATTTCTTGTTTTATTCTTTGAATGACTTGTTCTTCCTGACAACTTTCGCTTGGAATTGCAATCATGTCTCTTAAGAATTTGGTCATTTCTTTCTTATATTGGTTGGCTTTGGCCAACACTTGATTAAAATCTAACTTCATTTCTATTCCTCGCGTAATTTCTTGATTAGGTTGTCATAATGATGGATTTTATCATACTCTTCATTCCAGAATCTCATGTCTTTCATTGAATCCAAATATTGTTGGGAATATCCGAATTTCAGCCAATCTTTCTCCTTTTGAGTAAATAGCAATTCTTTTTGAGACCAAGGTCTGTAATCGGCGATATCTTCTGTTCCATTCTTGCGGAATACATCTTTGAACCATCTTCTTAAGACAAAGTCTTCTGTTTCAAGATATCTTCTGTTCAAATCCTTTAAAACTGAATCATAACGGTCGAATCCATCGGTAGCGATGGTAACCACGTTGTCATCCGGACCTAATCTCAGATACTTGGCCATTTTGATGGCTCCGATGATATTGCATATTGAAGATACTCCGAAGATTTCTTTCATGTGTTCTGCGGTTTCTCTTGGTATACCGTTCTCAACCAGAATGTCGATACCGTCATGGATGATTTTCAAGCCTTTAACTGAATCATCGTCCTTAATTAAGGCGATAAAGTCAGTGTTCAAGACGTTATGAATTAATGTACACATCTTATCTCCGATACCTTCAATACGATGTTGTCCGCGTCCGCCATTTGTCAAAGTACTGCACTCATATGGTTCCAAGGCTACAACTTTGGCCTCTGGAAAAGCTACTTTGATTTGATCACCGGCAGCAAGTGTTCCGGCTGATCCAGGTGCTGATGTGAAGCAAGCGATTCGACCATTACCAACGCCTTTGACAGCTTCGATACAAGAGTTTCCAGTTACATGACGATGAAAACGGTAATTAGGAAGAAGTTCAAATTGAGCTAAAGAGCGGTTCTTAGGATCTTCTTTCAATTGAAATGTTCTTTCGAGAGTTAAAATCACATCGGATTCGGTTCCTGGAGTCAAGTCCAGTTTCGCTCCGTATCTTCTGATTCTTTCATAACGTTCTTTTGACATGTTGTCAGGCATTATTACGATTGCATCGTATTTCATTAGGTTGCAGATATAGGAAACACCGATTCCGAAGTTTCCGGTTGAAGGGCCTAATATCGTATGTTGACCAGGAACGATTGTCTGGTCAACGCATCCTTCGATGAGAGTCGAATAAGCAGGTCCTACTTTATGTGACCCGGAAGGGAAATATTTGCCTAACAAAACTACTATGTTGGCCTCTACTCCTGTCAGTTCTTTCGGAAGAACGATTTTGTTTACTTCGTTGTTCTCATTTTTCCAAGTGATGTTGAAGAGGTTGATCGGATCCAATTCGTTTTCTTTGGCATTCAGGGCTTTTTCCCTGATTTTTGGATCGATCTTGCTTGGATGCAACATCTCTTCATATGTTGGTCCAAATGGAATTTTACTCATGTGGTTTGTCTCCTTTGTGTTTTTCAATATGTCTTATCAATTGATTGAGATCGGGTTCCATTTCCACCCAATCATTAATTAAGCTTGAGGCTGTTTTTTGGTCTTTTAAACCATTTCCGGTCACAATGAACGTGACTGACTCGTTATCTTGAATAATTTTATCTTTACGTGCCTTGATAAAGCCGGCCAATGAAGCGGCCGCAGCCGGTTCAGCGAAGATGCCTTCGGATTCAGCCAACTCTTTCATTGCTTTTCGTATTTCATCATCTGATACTTCTATATAGGTTCCGTGAGATTTCACTACCGCATCCATCCCTTTGACTGGGTTTCTTGGAATACCAACAGCTATACTGTCGGCTATAGTGTTCTCTTCGGTTTCTTCCAATTCGCGATTATTCGCGAATGCCTCGCAAAAAGGTGCGCATCCGCTACTTTGAACTCCCATTATCTTTGGAATTCTAGAAATAAGCCCTAATTCTTTTAGATCAGAAAAACCTTTATATACTCCACCGATTGTGCATCCGTCACCAACTGAAACTATTACCCAATCTGTCGGTTTGAAATCCAGTTGTTCGGCTATTTCCAATGCGACTGTTTTCTTTCCCTCAACCAGATATGGATTGATTGCGGCATTTCGATTGTACCAACCGTAGTGGTCAATCGCTGCTTTTGATAGATTGAAGGCGGCTTTGTAGTCGCCTTTGACCTTGATTAAGTCGGCTCCATACATCTTTAGTTGCAGGAGTTTTCCCAAAGGTGCTCTTTCAGGGACGAAGATAACGGTTTTAAGTCCTAATCTGGCGGCATTGCCAGCTAAACTTGATGCGGCATTACCGGTTGAGGAACAAGATATTATCTCCATCTTCATTTCCAAAGCTTTTACGCAGGCAATGACTGATGCCCGATCCTTCAGAGATTGAGTAGGGTTCATTCCGTCGTCTTTGATGTAAAGGTATTTTGTGTTGTATTTTTTTGATAGATTATTGGATTTGTATAATGGAGTCCAGCCTACTGATAGAGTATTTTTTGTAAAATTCTCATCTACAGGTAATATCGGCAAGTATCTCCAGATGTTGAAGTTCTTGTTTTTCGCAAGATATTCATGGGTCAATATCGGCTTTATGATATCGTAGTCGTAAACTACGTCAAGAATTCCCTTTTCTCCACATTTAAGGCAAGTCATCAAGTCATCTTGGGGTTTGTATTTATTATGACAAAGCGTACATTCCAAATATTTTATGTTTTTCATAAATCTTCGCCTGCTTCCAGCGAGATGATCTTGAAATTGCGAACATCGAATAAGCCTTTGTCGGTAAGTTTTATATCAGGAATTACAGGCAATGATAGAAAGGCCAAAGCCAGGAATGGATCGTCAATATCGGCTGATACGCCTAATTCTCTCGCTCTTTTCTCCATTATTTCAAGTTTGTCTCGAACGTGTTCGGCTGATTTATTGGTCATTAATCCAGCTACTTCCAATTTTAAGTAGTCAAATACTTTCCCATTTTCAACCAAGACAATTCCGCCTTGAATTTCCTGTATCTTTTTCAAAGCTACTAGAACATCTTTCTCATTGTCACCTACAACTACAACGTTGTGAGAATCGTGAGCTACACTTAAGGCAATCGCAGCGTTCTTGAGACCAAATCCACCTAGAAGTCCTTTTCCTATGTTTCCAGTTCCAAGATGTCTTTCTACCACAAACAACTTGAGAATTCCATCGGTTGAAGTTAGATCGATGTCTCCATCAATCAACTTAACTTCTTCGACATGTCTTCTGGTTGTGACGTTGTTTTTTACAAGTTGGATGATATTTACAAATCCACTTTTCAGGTTATACTTATAAGAAAATTTATCGATATCGAGATGCACAGTATTCAAGACTTTGTCATCTTCAATTAATTTCTTTTCGAATATCGCTGTTCCTGAGGCAGCTACAGGGATACCTTTCTTATATACAAGTTCCGGTTTTATATTTTGGATATCTCTGAAGAAAACCAAATCGGCATAATACCCCGGAGCGATAGCGCCATAACCTTTTAGCGAGTAGCACTCGGCGATGTTTATGGTGGCCATAGTGATAGCGGATATCGGGTCAAGACCATTCTTGATTGCTAGGTTGATATTATGATTTATGTGTCCGTCTCTTAAAATGTCAGATGGATGCAAATCGTCGGTGCAGAACAACAATCTATTGATATATGCCTTTTCAACTCCCGGCAGGAGATCCAAAACATTTCTAGTTTGTGATCCTTCTCGCAGATGAACATACATTCCTCTTTTCACCTTATCGACCAGTTCCATTGGATGCGTGCATTCATGATCGGATTTCACTCCTGACAAGACATATGCATTCAAATCTTTTCCAAATACCGAAGGTGCATGACCGTCGATGAAACGGTCACTGAATGCATCCAGTTTGTCATGAACCGAAGGAACACCTTCGATAACACCGGGATAATTCATCATTTCACCTAAACCGATAACGTTATAATGGTTCTTTAAACCAACAATATCTTTAGCCTCTAGTTTGGCTCCAGATGTTTCAAAATCGGTCGCGGGAACACAGGATGGTATCATCATGAAAACGTCAAGCGGGGTTTTTCTAGCCGCTTCAATCATGTATTCTATTCCGGGTTTACCGCATACATTGGCGATTTCATGACAATCAGCCATAACGGATGTAGTCCCGAAAGGCATCACAAGATTAGCATAGACTCCCGGAGTGACCATCGATGATTCGATGTGGCAATGTCCGTCGATGAATCCAGGTGAAACATAGAAATCCTTACAATCGATTTCTTGTTTTCCAAAATAGGTTCCGGTTCCGAGTATTATGCCTTCTGAGATGGCGATATCTTCTGTTTCAATGGTTTTCGTGAAGACATTGATTACTTTGCAATTCTTGAAAACCAGATCCGCTGCTTCTTCTCCACGGGCTTGTCTGATTAGATTACGATTCAATATATCACTCCTAAATGTTCTGTATAAATTCACGCAACAGATTCAGACTAACCTGTTTGCGATACTCCTTGTTCGAACGTTGATCGTCGATTGGACGAATGTATTCTTGATATAGATTTACAATTTCATCAGCTGAATTTCTTACTTCTTCAACTGGAGTGGCAATGAAACGAGCTTCGATTTCCGGTCTTCTAACCACAGTAACATTGACTGCGCCAAATGCAAACCGTAAATCCATTACCAATCCCTCTTCAATATGTACAGCTCCGGCAAACGATAATTTCGATATGGCATCACTGAGTCTTGGTCCTACTTTCTTGAAATATGCCTTGGTGAACTCCAATTTGTCAATTATTATTCTGGTAATCAATTCATCCTTGGCAAGGTCAATCTTTCTGACGCCTTTGATGAATTCTTTAATATCTATTCTTCTAATGCCTTTAAAAGATTGGATTTCTAGAATAGCGTTCATCAAGTAAAGCGGAACCAAGGAATCGCCTGCAGGTGATGCGTTGGCGATATTGCCGGCTAAAGTACCGGTATGTCGGATTGCCGGTGAAGCCATTTCATGAATGGTTTCTTTCAATAATTGTGGAGTCAATGGATGTTCCATAATGGCTTCTAAAGTCTCACAAGCGCCTATATAGACGGAATCCTCGTCTTCAGTTATACCCTTTAATTCATCAAGGTTGGCAATATAGATAACGTCATCTTTATAGTTAATCGGCAATTTGCT
Organism: uncultured Bacillota bacterium; assembly: GCA_937862575.1. GTDB lineage: Bacteria > Bacillota_I > Bacilli_A > Izemoplasmatales > Hujiaoplasmataceae > 4572-104. The sequence goes on along the minus strand of CALMFM010000091.1, from coordinate 139 downwards.
TAGGTTATGATGTTGCACAAGCATGTCGGTGCCTCCGGCAACGATTCGGAAATTACCTGAGTCTAGATGCTCAAGCGTTTCCTTCAATGTTGTTGGAATGATTGCTTTTACCATATTCCGTCACCGTCCTTGACTGCTT
>CALMFM010000090.1 GCA_937862575.1 uncultured Bacillota bacterium | reverse complement strand
CAAAGCAAATAAGGCCATTCCTTTAGCCAAATTCCGCTCGTGTTTGTAATTTCTTATTTTTACTCGGTATCTATATATAATAAAAATGCCAAGCAAAATAAGAATGAATAACAAGTAATGCAAAAAACTGAAGGGTTCGAAAACCGCTCCTACATCGTCCGAAAAAAACATCAATCAAAATCCTTTCAGTTTATGACGTATATATAATGATTAAATCAATTTCTTAACGTCTATCTTGACCAAATCGAGGACATCTTCATATAGAGGACCTTCGGTATCCTTGACAAAATAACCCGAATAATCAGCCTTCTTAACAGCGCCTTTCTTCAACAAGATTTTTTCCATTTTCTCAGCCGCATAACCGAAATGTTCAACCAGTTTCAACAAAGTCTTGGATTCGACATCCTTAATATTGGCGCGAGTATCAAAAACCCAAAATAGTTTTCCAGTATATGTATATTTACGAATTGCTTTCCGGATTTTTTTAGTCATGTTGAAAGCTCTTGTAGGTGAACCAAGAATAACCAGATCTGCATTGTCAATCTTGTCTTGAGTCAGGATATCAATCCTGATTAATTCGGTTTCGTTGCCAATTAAAGCGGCTTGAACTGATTCCGCTACTTTTTGCGTATTCCCATAAAATGTATCATATGTAATCAAAACTTTCATAAGCTGTCACCTCACACAAGAATTATAACAATTTTTATAATCTTTTTAAATAAAAAAACAGAAAATTTTCTGTTTTTTTTGAACTATTTAGCTTTTATTTCCAAGATTCTTTTCTGAACTTGAGTTTTGATTTCTTCAGGGATAATTAATCTACCCAATTCTAATTTCTCCAACTGTATTGCGGTATAGGCAACAGCGTCAATTTCCAAAGTTTGTGAGACATATTTCAAGTTTGAATTATTGTCTGTGGGCTGAAGATAGTTTTGAAATTCTTCTTTCCATATTTCAAGTGTTTCCTGAGGCTCAACCGGATTTTTGGATTCATAAACTTGAACCCACTGGTAAGCGTGCCGACCTTCATGGATTAACGAACCAACTACTTCACTCTCATCAAGTTCATCAACTTTCTCCATATTGAAAAGAATCGAGTATGAATCTCTTTCAAACATGGAAATGATGTCTTTATGTGAAGCAGGAAATTCCGCAAAAGCTACATCACAAGGTTGGCGATTTTGCGAAATCGCGAACATTTCTTCAATTTGATACAAAAACCTCTCTGTAATCATTATGTATACCCTCCGTTGTCATTTTAAGGAAATTATACCATAAAATAACATTTGCAAAACCTTAATTACTAGAAAATGCTAGAAATATAGAATGTTGCGACAGAGATTGTCGTAGTTAGCACACTTCCCCAGATTAAATCCACTATTGTTATCGTGATTGGCCAATCTTTTACTGTTGCGAGATTTGTCAAATCATAGGTTGCATAGGTAACAAAACCAAATAACAATCCGCTTAAAATCGCCTTGGTCACCTCACCGGCATCAACTGCAGGCATAATAACAAAATATACAAGACCGGCAATAAATACTAGATAGAACAGTGCAGCTGCCAAGTATTTTGGGGTTTTAGTCATCAAGTACCCCAAATGTTTTTCGTAGAACTTCTTTGCAAAAACACTCAGCCAAAGAATATCAATAACCAAAAATACTACAAAAGCAATCAAATATAGTTTTAGAAATTCCATTTATTTCATCTCCTTAATCATATTATCAATTCTCTCGACATATTTCTCAATGACGAATTTATTTCTTAGTCCATTATCATTCATATATCTCAGTTTACCGAATACCGGTCTTTCAACCCAAGCTCGGTCATGTTTACCAAAGCACCAGGCTATTCCGGCATAACCATTTGGAGTGTTTCCGTCAAGAAAATAATAGTTATTCAAATAAATGGCGATTGAATATGCTTTTTCATATGTATCGCTCCACTCGAT
>CALMFM010000089.1 GCA_937862575.1 uncultured Bacillota bacterium | reverse complement strand
AGCAGCAGCTGAAAACACAACAGACGGTAAAGTTATCGGTGTTGACGTTGACCAAGTTGCAGAATCTGAAAGAATCATCACTTCAGCAATGAAAGGTTTGACAGTATCAGTAGTAGACGCTTTGACAGCTTTCTATGACAACGATATGGAATGGCCAGCAGCTTTGGCTGGAACAACTTCAACTCTTGGTGCAGACACTAACGGTGTTGGACTTCCTACAGCAACTGCTTCTTGGAGATTCGAGACTTTCACATTGGCAGCTTACAATGCAATTTTCGAAGACTTAGCTGATGGTACTATTGAAGTTAGCAACGACATCGTAAATCAACCAACAGTAACTCTAGTAACTGTAGATTACGAAGCATAATAAAAGTATAATAACACTACTTTTTGAAAAGGGCCTAGCCCTTTTCTTTTTTTAATTTTATGTTATAATATTGACATATATTATCAACATATATAATAGTTTAAATTTGGAAAGAGGATTTTAATGGAAAACTACATTATTGAGATGAACAACATCCGAAAAGAATTTCCAGGCATCGTAGCTAACGATGATATAACCCTTAAGTTGAGAAAAGGTGAAATTCATGCCCTTCTCGGAGAAAATGGTGCCGGAAAATCAACACTGATGAGTGTTTTATTCGGCCTTTACGTTCCAGAAAAGGGCGAAATCAGGAAAAACGGAGAAGTAGTTAAGATTTCCAACCCAAACGATGCCAATGATCTTGGAATCGGAATGGTCCACCAACACTTTAAATTGGTGGAAGTTTTTACTGTTTTGGAAAATATCATACTTGGTGCCGAACCGACAAAATACGGATTCCTTACTACTAAGGAAACCAGACAGAAAGTACTTGAGCTTAGCGAGAAATTCAATTTAAAGGTCGATATCGACGCAAAAATAGAGGACATCTCCGTTGGTATGCAACAAAGAGTCGAGATATTGAAGATGTTGTATAGAGAAAACGAAATTCTTATTTTCGACGAGCCTACCGCAGTACTTACTCCTCAAGAAATCGATGAACTTATAAAAATCATGAAAAACTTGATTATTGAGGGAAAATCAATATTGTTCATATCTCATAAACTGAATGAGATTATGGCTGTTTGCGATAGAGTTACAGTTTTAAGAAAAGGTAAGTACATAGGAACGGTTGACGTTTCTAAGACCAATATTGATGAATTATCGAAAATGATGGTTGGTAGAAAAATCGATTCCATTAAAAAAACTCCTGCCAAGAAATCTGACGAGATTGTCTTGGACGTCAGGAATCTTACTGTCTCTAGCAAACTTCATAAAAACAATGCAGTTAACAATGTCTCATTCCAAGTTAATGCAGGCGAGATTCTCTGTATTGCCGGAATCGAAGGTAACGGACAAAGCGAACTAATCTACGGAATTACCGGACTGGAAAAAATCACATCAGGTCAGATAGTCCTTAATGGAAAAGATGTTACCAAAGCCAGCATTCGCGAGAGAAACCTCAACGGAATGAGTCATATACCTGAGGACAGACATAAATTCGGATTGGTTCTTGATTTTAATCTGGCGCAGAACTTGGCTTTAAAAAAATATTTCCAAGAAGGTTATCATAATCACGGATTCATCAATTTCGATAAAATCCACGAACATTCTGAAGCTCTTATTAAACAATATGATATCAGAAGTGGTAAAGGGTCTGATACGATTGCCAGAAGCATGAGTGGTGGTAATCAGCAAAAAGCCATTATCGCTAGAGAAATTGATTGTGAATCAAAACTTCTCGTTGCCGTTCAACCGACTAGAGGTTTGGACGTTGGAGCAATTGAAAACATACACAAGATGATCATCCAAGAAAGAGATGCACATAAAGCTGTATTATTGATAAGTCTTGAATTAGAAGAAGTTTTAGATCTCAGCGATAGAATTCTTGTAATGTTCAATGGACAAATTGTAGCTGAATTAAATCCTAAAAAAACCACACCTCAAGAAATCGGCTTATATATGGTTGGCGCAAAAGTACAAGAGAAATTTACTGGAAGCAGAGGTGGTCAATGATGGCACTATTTAAGAAGAACTCTACTGCAGAGTTAAAAACCATCAAAGAATTATCTGACAAAAAAGTTACGATAATTTCATCCGTTTCATCAATTTTTGTAGGACTTCTATTTGGACTTGTCATCTTGTTCATAATCGAAATTATTAAAGAATATTCAGATTTCACTAATCCTTTCTATGGATTCGTCAATCTTATGACTTCAGGCATCTCTTCCATAGGCAATATACTGAAACTGTTATATAAAGCCGCACCTTTGATGATGACCGGTTTAGCAATTGGGTTCGCATTCAAGGCTGGATTATTCAACATTGGTGCTACGGGGCAGTATACAGTTGGTGCTTTCTTCGCGTTGATTGCGGCCATTCTGTGGCAGTTCCCTTGGTGGGCGGCTTTGATTGTCGCAATGATAACCGGAGCTTTATGGGGATTCATACCTGGTCTATTCAAAGCTATATTCAATATCAATGAAGTTATTACTACAATCATGTTGAACTGGACAGCTTTATTCTTTGTGAACTTATTGTTTTACAACAACCCTGGAATATATTTAACACCAGAAAGAACCACTGCATTGGCATCAGCCAATCCAAGTGCTATTCTTCCTGATTTGGGTCTAAAAGTGGCTTTGAACAGTTCATATGTAAATATTGGTATATTTATTGCGATTTTATTCGCAATCTTGATTTATATCATCATGGAAAAAACAACATTTGGTTTTGAAATTAAGGCGTGTGGTCATAATAAGAACGCAAGCGTTTATGCTGGAATCAAAGCTAAGAGAACCATCATATACACAATGTTAATAAGCGGGGCCTTGGCCGGTGTCGGCGGGGGAATCCAATTTCTATCCGGAACTGTTCAATATACGGTCTCAAATACAACATTGATGCCAATGGGATTTAATGGAATTCCAGTCGCTTTATTAGCGTTCTCGAACCCGATTGGAATCATCTTCTCAAGTTTGTTTATTTCCTTCTTGCAAGTCGGCGGCGAGAATATGCAGCCGATTTACAGTTCGGAAATGGTCAACGTTATCTTGGCCGTCATTATTTACTTCAGTGCTTTCTCATTGATCCTAAGTCAATTTATCAGAAAGAGACTTAACATGAGAAGCATCGATTTGGAAATAGCAGCAAATCGTCTGGAAACACCACTTGAAGAAAATATACCTCCGAAAGAAGAACCAGTAGAGCCCGTCATTGAGAAAAGCTCTAAAAAGGAGGTGGAGAAATAATGGATATTATCGCAATCATCATAGCCAATACCATCGCTTATGGCGTTCCGCTATTGCTAGTTGCTTTAGCTGGTATGTTTAGTGAAAGATCAGGTATTATCAATATCGCCTTGGAAGGAATTATGATTTTTGGTGCATTGTTTGCTTCCATCTTCTTGACATCAGGAATTGTCGGAACCGAGTTTGCCGCCAACAATCCTCAACTTGTCATATTCTTGGCGATGATTTTAGCAGCTATTACAGGAAGTCTGTTCTCATTGCTTCTTGCCTATGCTGCAATCAAACTTAAGGCTGATCAGGTTATTAGCGGTACGGCATTGAATATCTTCGCGCCAGCTTTCGCAATCATTCTTGCTTGGGCAATCCAAGGGCAAGGTGTAACTGATATTCCATTACCTGACATCGTAGATTTATCTTGGGGATTCGATGCGGCTAACCTACCAACTTGGTTAAACACATTAGTTTCAAAGAAGATGTATCTGACAACACCAATCTCAATTTTGATATTAATCGCTGCCTATGTCACATTGTACAAAACCAAATTTGGACTAAGATTGCGCTCTTGCGGTGAACATCCTCAAGCAGCCGATTCAGTCGGTATCAAAGTTTTACGTATGAGATATATTGGTGTCGCTATATCGGGATTCTTGGCCGGTATCGGCGGATTCGCCTTTGTCATGGCCAGCAGTAATTCGACTTTCACAGCCGATGTGGCCGGATATGGATTCTTGGCTTTGGCAGTTATGATTTTCGGTAACTGGAAACCGTTCAGGATATTGTTCGCCGCTTTGTTCTTCTCGTTCTTTAAAACGATTTCAGCTTTGGCGGTAGATGCTCAGTTGTCTTCAATATTCCCAACATTCAACTTGGCATCACCGGAAAACTTATACAAAATGTTACCATACCTAATCACTTTGGTTGTCTTGGCATTTACTTCAAAACAATCAAGAGCCCCGAAAGCAGAAGGTATTCCTTACGATCCGGGAAAGAGGTAACCATATCAAAAAAAATATTTATTACAGCATATTTATCAATATGAATAAAACTTCACCTTTAGGTGAGGTTTTTTCTGTGAAAAGCCCGTTTTTCTGTTGTTATTGTAATGTCAATGTGTTAAAATAAGTGATGGTGATTGAATGATTGATCAGAAAAACATTGAAATGTTGTTCGACTGTTTCGATGAGTCTGCGACACTACTATATAAAACTTACAAAACTTCTTATATCGACGGGTTGGTTATTACCTGTGAGAATATAATGGCCAATTCGATAGAAGACAAGTATTCCGACATCAAGTCGGAATTACAAGTACTTTTGGACAAGGTGACATCTATCGAGTTTGATAAGGAAGAAATCAGAAAGGCATTTCAATACGCTTGTCTGAGAGGCTTTAAGCACGCCAATATTTCGAATCAGATGATAACGCCTGAAACTATGGGAATATTCATTAACTATTTGATTTCCAAACTGTATACAAGGAAAGAACTTATTGTATTGGATCCGCTGGTAGGAACAGGAAATCTGATTACTACAATTGCGAATAATTCTGACAAGAAAGTGTCTTTGATCGGTATTGATAGTGACGAAATTATGAATAAACTATCAAGTGCGTTGTTTGATATGTTAGGCTATGGCGACGGAATTTATTGTCAAGACACCTTGACATATTTTGGACCTCAATCGGATTGTATAGTGGCTGATTTCTCAGGCATCGAGGAAACTGATGCTTACCGAATTATCGGACACCATGGAGACAACATCCAAGAGGGAGGGTTCCTGATTGGAATATTCAATTCGGATATCATTATGCCAGAAAGTCTGATAGAACATTCCAGAGAGTTGAGCGAAACCTGGAAATTGTTCGGTCTTATCGGACTCCCAGACAAAATCGCCAAAAATCAAAATAAAAGCATAGTCATCTTCCAAAGAAACGGAGAATTGGTAATCATACCTCATAAATTCCTGTTAGTGGGACTTCCGGATTTCAATGAGAAGGATGAAATGATGAAAGTAATAGACCAATTGAATGATTGGTTCAAAAATACGGAATTTTATAAATTATAGGAGAGAGTTACATATGAAAAAAATCATGGCAGTCAACGCTGGAAGTTCGTCGTTGAAATTCCAATTATTGGAAATGCCCGAAGAAAAATTGATTACAAGTGGAATAGTAGAAAGAATCGGACTGAAAAATTCCGTCTTTTCAATCAAATTCAATGGAACCGAAATTGAAGAGACATTTGATATTGAAAACCACTCAGTCGCAGTAAGCATACTGCTCAACAAACTTCTCGAAATGAAAATAATCAAATCATTTGATGAAATTTCCGGGGTGGGTCACAGAGTTGTTCACGGTGGCGACAAGATTGCAGAATCCATAGTTATCGAAGATGAGGATATCGAATACTTGGAAAGTATAATCGACCTGGCACCATTGCATAACCCGCCGAACCTGATTGGAATCAGAGCTTTCAAAGAAATTCTTCCGAACGTCAAGCAAGTAGGAGTTTTCGATACAGCCTTCCACCATTCAATGCCTGAGGAATCATTCCTTTACGCTATACCTTATGAATGGTATGAGAAATACAAAGTCCGTAAATATGGTTTCCATGGAACAAGTCATAAATACGTTTCTCACAGATGCGCGGAAATCATGGGTAAGAAACCGGAAGAGTGCAATGTAATTGTCGCTCATATCGGTAACGGAGCCTCAATATGTGCAGTGAAACAAGGGCACTCTGTTGATACAACAATGGGATTCACACCACTCGAAGGTATCCCTATGGGAACAAGATCGGGTAATATTGATCCAGCCATCATCGAATTCATGATGAACAAAAAGAACAAATCAGCCAAAGAAATCACAAATTACCTAAATAAACAATCTGGATATCTAGGGGTATCTGGTCTGTCTTCTGATTCTCGTGATTTGGTTAACGCCGCCGAACAAGGAAATCATAGAGCTAAACTGGCTATCGATATTCAAGCTAAGCGAATCGCTGATTATATTGCGAGTTATTATGTTTATATGGGTGGTGCGGACGCAATAGTCTTCACAGCCGGCATCGGCGAAAACGCAACATCTACGAGAGAGAATGTAATCGATCGTTTATCTGTATTGGGTGCGAAGATTGACCGTGAAAGAAACAACTGCAGAAGAGTCGAAGCGCTAATATCTACAGATGATTCCAAGATAAAAGTATATGTAATTCCGACAAACGAAGAAGTCATGATTGCTAGAGATACATTGTCATTGTTATAAAAAGAATATTAGTCTTCTATCGGTAATATTTTACTGAGAGGAGGCTTTTTTTATGCGTTTGATTAATCTTCTTTTTTTGGTTGCTTTTGGATTTGGAATTGGAGCTATAGATAAAACGCCTGATGAAATTGAAATTAAAATCAATGGATCGGTTTACTATCAAGACTATCATTATGAATTCGGTTCGGCAACTTCGGCATTTGGTAGCACTGACGGATATCTTTCTATTACAAACGGATTGGGACTTCCCATAAGAGAATATATATTATTTGATGACGGCATGTATGAAAGTTTTGATTATCTTGCGTTTGTTTCAAATGATAAATTTATAGTTGTCTGTAAAGAATATGAGTATCCGGATGATTATTCTTTAACAGTATTTCGCTCAACAGTAATAATTCTTTATGATTTGGAAGGCGAGGAATTAAACAGAAAGTATCTTCAAGAAAACTATCAAGAATTCCATAATCATAATGACCATCTGATTTTGATAAACAAAATAGGAGCTATAAGCTATATTAATCAAAATTTAACAGTCGTAAACGATATTATTTTCCCTTCCGAATTCCTAGGAAGCTATTCGGATCAATATGTAGGCTCGTTAACAGTCAATGGAAGAGAGACAGATGAATTGTTTATTGATTATCCAGGAAATTATGATATTGAAATAACCGATGGTGATTATAAATATGGTTATACTATATCAGTAGCGCCTGAAGTCTCGTTTATTGGCGAAATGTTCAATGAAAACTATATTGGTTTGATTGCAATCGAAACAAAAGGACTTTTGTATCTTGATGGCATATATTATGAGTCTGGAGATTATATTAGTATTTGTGGAAATCATGTTCTATTGATACAAGGCGAAAATGGATATGAAAAAAGCATTGAGTTCTTAATATTACCGACAATATCTTATTCCTTGGATGAAGAGTTACATCCTTTTATGGAAAACATGGAAATATTCAGTCCGATAAATATATATTCAGATGGAATCTCGATGATGTTGGATGGAATTAGTTACAATTCTTCACTCATAACGTCAACCGGAGAACATGAACTCACAATTTATGGCTCCAACAATTATTTTCTTGTGCTAAGGTTTAGGCTATATCCGGAAATCACCGGAATTGAAAACAATGGCATATATGATTCAGTAACATTCTATCTTTTTGGAGAAGGATATTTAAACGAAAAATTGATTAGCGGAGAAGTTCTTGTCGATGAACCAGGGACATATTTATTGGATGTCATGTATGGCAACGAAGTCTATGAAACATATGAATTTTCTATAATTGCCGGAGAAGAACCAAATGAAACATCGCTGTGGGACAACTATGGCAACTACATTTTGGCAGGAATAATCGGAATAGGAGCTTACTTAATTTTAAGGAAGAAATAGTTATTTCCAAGCTATTATGTTATAATATTTTCGGTGAAACCAATGATCAAATTTGACTTATATGTTCAAAGTAATTATTCATTGAACGGCAGTCTTGTGGACATCGAAAAGGTTGTCGATAAGGCTTCGAAAATGGGGTTCGACTCGCTTGCATTGGTTGATCAAAACCACATGTACGGCGCGTTAAAATTTTATAAGATGTGCTTGGCTAAAGGCATAAAACCAATTATCGGATTAGAAGTTTCTCTTGAATCCGACTTTTTTGGTTTAATTGGATTGGTTTTGTTATCAAAAAATTATAATGGATACAGAAATTTGATTCAATTAAGTAGTCTGGCAGCGTTCAACGGAAAAATCACATCTTCAGAATTAAGATTTTATAATAAAGACATAGCAGTTATTTTAAAGACCGATGAAGATCCGGTATTATCAAAAATCACAGATGAATCCAGTTCGGAATTTAATGAAATAATTCGCGAAGTAAAAAGTGTTTCTGGTGAATTCTATATAGGACTGGATCTTAACGATTATGGATTTGAGTTGCATAAAGCTCCTAAACTTCAAAGCTTAAGCAATCTAATAATACTTAATAAGGTTAAATATATTGATAAAGAAGACAGTAAGACGTCTGCTATTCTTTCAAAGATACTCAAAGGAGAGAATGGGGATCATGGTCTTTTTATCAACGACTCATCCAGCTATCACCTCAAATCATCGGAAGAAATGGACAGATTATATTCTCAGTATTCTCAAGCCATTAAGAACAGCATTGAATTTATCGATAGTTGCGATCTTAAAATAGACTTGTCCAAAAGATATTTGCCTAAGTATCCGTTCGCCGAAGGAAAGGCATTTGATAAATTAAACGAATTGGCGAATAAGGGAATGAAAAGAAGGTTCTCTCAAAGCAATAATTCCAAGTCAGAATTACCTAAATATCAGGAACGTCTTGATTATGAACTCGATGTAATCAAAAAAATGGGTTATGAAGACTATTTCCTGATTGTCTGGGATTTTGTTCTTTATGCCAAGAAAAACAATATTCTTGTAGGACCGGGAAGGGGATCCGCTGCCGGATCTTTGGTCGCATATTCTTTGGGAATAGTCGACGTTGACCCGATTGTTCATGATCTGTATTTTGAACGCTTCCTAAATATCGAAAGAATAACCATGCCGGATATCGATATGGATTTTCCGGATGATAGAAGAGAAGAAGTTATCCAGTATGTTATCAGTAAGTATGGTAAGGAAAAAGTAGTTTCCATTATCACATTCGGTACATTCCAAGGAAAATCAGCCATTAGAGATGTCGGCAGAATTCTTGGAACTGAAAATGTAATCATTGAAGAACTGACAAAAAATATTTCAGCCGCCAACAATTCCATTGAGACTTTCCGCGAGAAATACCCTAAAGAATATTCCTATTATATGAATATCCCAGACATCAAAGTACTTATTGATACAGCTGAGAAGCTCAATGGTCTAGTAAAACATGTTTCAACTCATGCGGCTGGAATAATAATAACCGGCGAAGACATTCGAGAACATTCACCAATACAACCCGGCTTGATGGACGCCTATCAAACTCAGTACGAAGCAACCGATCTAGAAGAGATGGGCTTGTTGAAATTTGACTTTTTAGGGTTGCGAAATCTAACCATGATTAACGACACCTTGGAATTGATAAAGGAAAAAGAAGGCAAAGATATAAATATCTACCGAATTCCTTTGGATGATTCCAAAACATTTGACATGTTGAAACAAGTAAAAACAATGGGAGTCTTCCAACTCGAATCAAGAGGAATGATGGATTTGGTAGCGAAGATGCAGATGCAAAATTTTGAAGACATTGCAACTTGTATATCATTGTTCCGTCCTGGCCCTATGGAGAATATTCCAGCATACTTAAGAATTCGCAATAATGAAGAACGAATATCCTATCCACATATTGATCTATTGCCAATATTAAAGCCTACCAATGGAATTATTGTTTATCAGGAACAAATCATGACCATCGCCAACAAATTTGCCGGGTATTCCTTAGGAGAGGCCGACGTTTTAAGAAGAGCAGTATCCAAAAAGAAAAAGGAAGTCCTTGAAAGTGAAAGAATAGGATTTGTCCAAGGGGCTAAAAACCAAAATTACTCGGAACAAGTTGCCAATGAAATATACGACTATATAGTTAAGTTTGCCAATTACGGCTTTAACAAAAGTCATGCGGTCGCGTATGCAATGGTAGCTTATTGGATGGCTTATTTAAAGGCAAATTACGGCGGGTATTTCATGTCGGTGATGCTGAACGCTGTAATTGGTTCTGTTGGAGGAACAAGGGCATACTCTATGGAAGCTAAACAGATGGGAATAGATATACTTCCGCCAAGAATCAATCGTTCGGGGGTATCCTATGTTCCAGAAGAAGATAAGCTAAGGTTCCCGATAAAAGGAATAAAAGGTATAGGTCCAGTTGCGGCTGAACAAGTCGTCCAAATTCAACAAGAACAATCAGTCACAAGTTTTATGGATTTTGTCAGTCGTAGAAAAGACGTGCATATCAATATCATCGAAGCATTGGTTTATGCAGGCGTATTTGACGATTTCGATTTAAATAAACGAACGATGATTGAGAACCTGCCTAAACTAATCAATTTCTCCGAATATGATTATGAGAATAACAAGTTTCAATTCTTAGAATATGACGAGTACGATTTCGAATTTCTTCATTCAAAAGAAAAAGAATTATTAGGATTGAACTTCCGTTATCATTTGCTTAACAAGTACGAAGACGAAATAAAAAAACAGAACTACAAGACGGTATCTGATATTTTAGATACATCAGATTCCCGCCTTGTATTTGTAGGCGCTGTTGGCAAAATAAAAGTCATTGTGACAAAAACATCTCAAGAAATGGCTTTTGTGGAAGTTGAAGATCAATTTAATCCTGTTGAAACGGTGTTTTTCCCAACCGTCTATTCCAATAACAAGCAGAAACTTGTTATCGGCGAGGCTTATATCTTTGTGGGAAAGAAAGAAATTCGTAACAACAAAACACAGATTATAATTGATGAAATCAAAAATTTAAATTACTAATAAAAGCAAAAAGTCATGAGTTAATCACTCATGGCTTTTTAATATCAATATACTAATATCACTCTATTTTTTTCTTAAGTGGAAGGATGTAATTCCACTTATCACTCTCGTCTCTCTTATTCAGGAAAGTTGATAATACAGGTGCGAAAACAGCGGCTACAAATCCGGCTGCGAACCCATTATTATACAAATCAAATCCACCTTGAAATGCCAACGCCAATGGAGTAATCATAACATGAACGAATCCGATGATGATGCCGACAACCAATCCGAATTGGCCGGCAATTGGAGCTACACCCGTAACGAACAGAACCGCTAAAATCGAGCCATTTGACCATTCAATCGGAGTGAATTCAATTGCCAAGATAGCCCCAATAATTACCGGTAAGGCATTCAATGGATGTTTGCCAAACGCAGAAAATCCGAGAATAGTTAGAATAGCGCCAACAACCGGACCGTTAATTGTAATACCGACACTTTGAATTACTATAAGCGTTATTAATCCCATAATACCTACGTTCAACATGGCTACATCGGGTCCAAATTCGTTATAGAAGTCAGTGAATAATTTACCTGATTTCTTAAATATCTTGAAATAGCGCCGGAGAACTGTTTTATCCTCAGCGAAGGCGAGGACAATAAATACAAGTGATAGAATAGCGGTTGAGATTAACAAGGTAATATGGTAGTTGTTATCAACTAGGTTATTTCGAGTTACTATCAAACCGAACGAAGCCATTACTCCAGTAACGATCATTGACAGTACACCCATTGAAAATCCAGTATTGTATAAGTTGTATCCCTGATGGAATTTTAAGGAAAAGACATTAAAAGTTGGCAATAAGAATCCGATTAGCACGCCGACAAGAATTGATAAAGGTATTCCAATTTCGAGTGGGAAACCGGCACCTAGCATGATATAGCTAGTAACAGGCGACATGCCAGAAGACAAAAGCAGAACTATAACTTGGTCTTTCAATGACGTTTTAGATGCCAATGTATATAGGTAGACTCCTAAGTAAATAGGTAAGGCATTATACAGATTCTTTCCAAAAAAAGCGAAACCGGCGATAGTTAAAAGGCAAGCAAAAACACTACCGTTAAGTTCAACCTTGAGCAGTTTAATTATTAAGATATTCAAGGCCGTAGTTGTGATTACGTTAAGTACCGTGGCCGATAAACCACCTACAGCAATGTAGTCGGTAATAAGAATTGAAGGAGACAATAGTATTCTTTTATATCCTTCGAGAGTATCCGCTAATGGGTAAAAGATTAAGATGAAAATAAAAAGAACGAGATAAATTGTCAAAATGGCGATTGTTGTCGTTCTCTTTTTGTTTGTTGTCATGGGCAATCCTCCAATCATCGTTGACAAAAATGAGAATGTGGTTGAAATGGGTTGTCTTAGGCATATATGTTTTTCTAATATTATACATTATTCTTTACTATGAAAAAAGCGATTTTAATAATTATTGGTTGAATTTAATAAATTGTGTATTGTCAGGAGTGTAAACAGCGATAATATAACCATCATTATATCTGATAACCACAGCGTATTTATAAAGACTATCAATTTTATAATCTTTGTTTTGACTATGAAAATCGCGAAGAATGTCGTTCCTATTCACTTTGTTCTCCCAATAAATTTTAGGTTTGATACTGTGGTAGCGGAGATACTCATAACGAATTTCATTAACATATTTTTCTTCACTGGTATACTTTTCAAGAAAAGCGAATATATCATGAAGTTGATAACGATGATATGACAAACCTTCTTTTAGATACAACCTTCCTAATTCAAGAAAGAAATGGAATGGAGAGTTATGATTTTCGGTTAGAAGTCGAATACTATGCTTGATAAATCCTTTGTTCCAATAGATATTCAACATTTCTTCAACAATATGTATTGTTTCTAAGTCTTCACTACTGATAAATTGGTTACTATTTAATTCATATGGTGCTTTTCTATTTATGCTGTAACCGTATTTCTCCGCTTCATAATATAGTTGAGTTCCTTTTAAAAGTTTTAGAAATCCTAGTTGTAATTCATCACCATATAACTTGAATACAGTATTGAATGTTTTGATAAAGCTGTTCAAATCTTCATAGGGAAGCCCGGCAATCAAATCAAGGTGCATAATGACATTTCCTTTTGATAGTTCTCGGATGTTATTAAGCAATCTGTCAGTATTCTGCCTTCTGTTTACAGCTGAGTTGACAATGTCGTTTGTGGATTGGATTCCTATTTCAAAACGTATTTTATTTGAGGGACAATTATTATTTAAGTAGTCAATAAAATTATCAGATAAGATATCTGCATTAATTTCAAATTGAAAGACGGCTCCATCAAAATCATTTTGATATATATATTCAAGTAGCTCAATTGCCAAGTCTTCGCGGATGTTGAAAGTTCTATCTAGAAATTTGAAAGTTCTAGCTCCGTTGTCATATAGCTTAACAATATCGCTTTTAACCCTTGCAATATTGAAGAATCTAACATTTTTTTCCAAAGAAGCGAGACAGTATGCGCATTTATAAGGACATCCTCTAGATAATTCAAGATAAGCGATTTTATGACTATAATCCTCTGAAACTGTAAAATACGGATTTTTTAGTGAATCCAAATCAGTGATGTCTAGAGAGTGATTTTGTTTAATTTTTCCATCCTGCATGTATTTCAGATTTTCAACATTTTCGATGTTTGTTTTTTCTATTAATGCATGTAACAGTTTGTTGAAGGCGATTTCACCTTCGTTATAGATTATATAGTCGATAGAATAATCTTTAAATAGATAATCTGATTCATAACTGACTTCCGGGCCGCCTAGCAAAATCAGTATTTCCGGATTTCTTTTCTTAAAAAGCATTATCAATTCTTTAATGATTTCTATATTCCATATATATACACTGAATCCGATAAGCTTAGGTGATTGAATCATTGTATCTTTATATATATATTCTATAGAGTCTTTAATTGTATATTCATTTATTAAAACATCAAAATCGCAATTCGCCTGAAGATAACGAATTGCCAGATTAGGATGAATGAATTTAGAATTAATTGCGACGAGCATAGTTTTCATAAGCGACCTCACATCTATTTTAACAGATTATTAACGATAATCAAATCTCTGATTGTGTGTTATACTAAATATGGTGATATGGATGGATAGATTCAATCTGGTTTCGGAATACCTGCCAAAAGGAGATCAGCCGAAAGCAATCAAAGAACTAATAAATAACGTATACGAAGGCGTAAAAGAACAAGTATTGTTAGGCGCAACAGGCACAGGTAAGACCTATACCATTGCGAACGTAATCAATACCGTCAATAGACCTGTTTTGGTTTTAGCTCACAATAAAACATTAGCAGGACAACTATATTCCGAACTTAAGATGTTGTTTCCCGAGAATCGTGTTGAATATTTCATATCTTATTACGATTACTATCAACCGGAAGCATATATCCCTGGCGCAGACATATATATAGAGAAGGATGCTAAAATCAATGATGAAATTGATGAGATGCGACACTCAGCGACTTCGTCCCTCTTTGAACGCAGAGATGTGATTATTGTGGCTTCTGTTTCTTGTATATATGGAATAGGCGATCCGGAAATCTATAAAGCGGGTATGGTCACATTAAGAAAGAACGAACATTTGATACGTGATGATTTATTAGAAAAGCTAGTTAATATCCTTTATGTAAGAAATGATGTCGACTTTATCAGAGGCAGTTTCCGGGTCAGAGGTGATGTTGTAGAAATACTCCCGCCTTATAATAAGCATAAAGGCATAAGGGTAGAGTTTGATTTCGATCAGATTAAAAGGATCAGAGAATTCAATATCGTTTCCGGAGAAATATATCAAGACTTTGAAGTTTTGTCTTTATTCCCCGCATCTCACTTCTTGACCGAACCAGGTAAACTTCAAGTTGCACTTGGAAGAATAAAAGACGAATTAATAGAAAGAATCAAATATTTTAAAGAAAACAATCTTCTTCTAGAGGCTGAACGGATTGAACAAAGAACGATGTTCGATTTGGAAATGCTGAAGGAAATGGGAAGCTGCGCCGGAGTCGAAAACTATTCAAGGCATCTAGCGTTAAGAGAAGAAGGCGAAACACCTTCTGTTTTAATTGACTTTTTTCCAGAGGATTTCTTGCTAATTGTGGATGAGTCACATGTTACTTTACCACAAGTTAGAGGCATGTATAACGGAGACAGATCGAGAAAACAAGCTTTGGTTGATTATGGATTTAGATTGCCGAGCGCTTTAGATAACCGACCTTTGAATTTTGAAGAGTTCAACCAAAAAATCAATCAAGTTATTTATGTTTCTGCTACACCAGCTGATTATGAACTTGGCAAAACTGACAAAATAATCGAACAAATCATTAGACCTACAGGCCTTCTAGACCCGGAAGTCTTCGTCAGAAATACCGAGCATCAGATTGACGATTTATTGATTGAGATCGATAAGACTATTGAAAGAAAAGAAAGAACACTTATTACCACACTTACAATCAAAATGAGCGAAGACCTAACAGAGTACTTGAAAAGTCTAGGGTATAAAGTTGGTTATCTCCATTCGAAAGTCAAATCATTGGAGAGAATGGAATTGATAAGAAAACTTAGGCTTGGTGATTTTGATATCCTAGTTGGGATCAACTTGTTAAGAGAAGGTCTGGATTTGCCAGAAGTATCATTGATTGCAATACTAGATGCAGACAAGGAAGGATTCTTAAGAAGTGAGAAATCATTGATTCAAACAATTGGTAGAGCAGCTAGAAATGTCAATGGCAAAGTATTGATGTATGCGTCAAGGGTAACTGATTCAATGCAAAAGGCCATAGATGAAACGTATAGAAGAAGAAAAATACAAGAAGAGCACAACATCAAAAACAATATCACTCCACAAACAATTAATAAAGAGATCCATGATCGTATTTCCATTAAAACAGACACTAATCTTGAAATCGATGAAAACGACATGAATAAACTCTCGGTCAAAGAGCTTATGTTAAATATCGAAATGTTGGAAAAACAGATGTATGTTTATGCAAAAGAACTTGATTTTGAAAAGGCAGCGGAGATAAGAGACGTCATTTTTGAATTAAAAGGTTATCTCGATACTAATAAAAAATCAAGAAAATAAAACAAAATATTAATAAAAACAATAAAAAAGCCACGAAAAATGGCTTTTTTTAATAAATTTATAAAAAAAATTAAAAAAAGTGTTGACAATATAAAAATCTTTGATATAATTAAGGTGTAAGTTAAGAAAATCAATAAAACACAGGGAAAAGATACAAAAAATACATATTAGTTTCAAAAACACCAAAAAGAAGATGTAAAAATTAATTTAGGGAAAGGATGAATCCAATCTAAGCTAACAGGGAAGCTCGTTGGATAAAGATCATCCAAGTAATTTAGGAAGGGGAATTTAAAATGAAAGACTTAAGAAAACAAATGAAAACAGAAGAGAACACAAAAGAATGCTGCACAAGTTTCTACGACTATTCAAATCCAAACGGATATTTTGAAAGTGTTCTGACTCAAAAAAGCGCAAGATAAATCAAAACGGACATACAAAGGATTTGGGAATAACAAATAAATCATTCCTTTCATGTGATATAATCATATGGGGAGTGATAATATGAAAAAGACTTTACTAATCCTATCAATATTACTAACACTGCTTGTGTTTTCCATGTCCTTTGTTTCCGGAACAGAATCCGGAGAATTGAGTTCGGGGGTTACAGAATTCTTGCACGGAATTCTAACATCAATATTTCCAAATATTGAAATAAATATCAATACGATGCACGTCGTAATCAGAAAGTCAGCTCATGTCACCGAATATATAATATTAGGCATTGCATGGTTTGAAACTTTCAAAGCATATGAATTATCATTTAGTTGGGTTTTGGTGACCGGTATGGTCATAGCCGCTAGCGATGAGACAATTCAAATATTCGCAATTGACCGCGGACCAAGCTTTATTGATGCATTGTTATTCGATTTCGCACCATTTGCCTTTATAGGAACAATTTTATTCTTTATTAATAATAGAAAAGGAGATCATATTATGACTTCAGACACTTTAGTCAGGCTCCAAAGCAACCTGATCAGTCCTGAATCGGCTTATGAAGAATTATATAAGCCGGAAAAACGAGCAAGACTACCGTTTTTCAAAAGAGCTCATTTCATCAAATTGAAAATCAATGTGCCAGGAGAGAAAGGCGTAAATACATTTCTGAAAATATTGTTTTTATTGCCTATTCCAATTCTGCTCTTGAGAATTTTCATGGGATTCGTCAAAAACGACAGATTTGATGAAGACATCCCGATTTCAAAAAGAGAATTGATTCGGATGATATCTTACAAAGGTGTTAAAGTGCATGTGGATACTCATTCCGGTGAAAAAATACTTATTAAAACCATTTAGGAGGAATTATGGCAAAGTTCAATATTGAAAAAGATTTGGGAATTTTTAGAGCGGTAACTAAAAATACAGCTAAGGGAATGGCAAAATATCCAGTTATATCAGAATGTCCAGTATGTCATGGCGACCTGGTAGTAACTAAACTTGAGTGTTGCAACTGTGGCACCGAAATTGGTGGGAAATTCACATTATCGAAATTCAATTATTTAGATACAGAAAAATTGTATTTCATCGAAGTTTTCGTGAAAAACCGTGGAAACATCAAAATGATTGAGAAAGAAATGGGATTCTCATATCCGACAATCAAGAAAATGTTGGATGAAGTAATCGAGCAATTAGGTTATTCAGCTTCAGATGAAGAGGAAGAAAAACCAAAGGAAGAATATACTGGTCCAACCAGAAAAGAGATTCTGGAAAAGATCAACAATAAAGAATTATCAGTAGAAGAAGCGGCCAAATTATTGGCCAAAGTAAAATAGGGAGGATTATCATGGGAAAATCTGAAATGAAAGAAGAAAGAATGAAAATCTTGGAATTGTTGTCCAAGGGAGTTATTACTGCAGACGAAGCAGAAAAATTGTTAAGTGCAATTGGATCTGCAGAAGAAGAGCCAGAAGTAATAGTACCAAAGAAAAAGGATCAATTCAAGATGCTCAAAGTATTGGTTGATTCATCCGATGGAGACAAGGTTAGAATCGAATTACCAATCGAATTCGCAAAACTTCTCAAAAACAAGAAATTAACTCACATCGAAGATACCGATCTTGATATAGACATCGATGCCTTGATTCAAATGATCAATGCCGGAGTTGTCGGAGAAATCGTAAATGTCAAATCGGCCGATGGTGATGAAGTAAGAATTATTGTAGAATAATCGTCAAATCCCAGTTGGGAGGCGAAATATCAATGAAACTCGCAGTTTTTGCGAGTTTTATTTTTGTGATGAATTATATTTATTTAGAAAGTATGTTATAATAAAATGTGTGTTATGGTTTTTTTTCGACCGTAGACAATGAAAGGATCTCATATGAATGGAGAAGTCAATCAAAACTATATAGTAAGAGCTATCGATCTGACTCATGACGCTTTGGGAGTCGTTAGACTCGAAGACGGATATACCGTGTTTGTCGAGGAAATGCTCAAAGGAGAATTGGCTAGAATTGAGATTACCGATCGCAAAAAGAAATATGGTTTCGGTAAAGTAATAGAACTAATTGAAAAAAGTCCTTACCGCTTGGCACCTAAGTGCAAGCATTTTTATGAGTGTGGCGGTTGTGGGTTGATGCATATGGACTATGATGTTCAAGTGGCTTTTAAAAAATATCGTTTAGATTTGATGATGAAGAAACTGAATAAAGATCCACAATTGGTTGACGACATCATCTGTATGGTTAATCCATATTATTATCGCAATAAAGTAGAAATTAAATTTGCGCAAGGTAAAAAAGGTATTCTTGCAGGATTCTTTAGAGCTAAGTCTCATTTCGTTGTTGACCTTGAAGAATGCCATACAATGTCAAAGAAATCATTTGAAGTGTTAACTTTAATTAAGAATATATCAAACGAACTAGGTATTAAAGCCTATGATGCAGAGACACAAGAAGGCTTATTAAAGTCTTGTGTCATTAGGGAATCAACTAAAAACAAAGAAATAGTGCTTCTTTTCAATATTTCGCAAGACTCGTTTGAACAGGAAGAAGTCTTCGCAAAGAAAATTGTTACCAAGCACCCGATGGTAAAAGGAATTGGCGTCGTGAACTCACCTGATGAATCAGCGTATTCAAAGGATGAAATTAGAGTGTTATATGGAAAGAGCTATTTAACTGAAGAGTTATTGGGCAATATTTTCGAAATAGGATTCAGATCGTTTTTCCAAGTTAATACTATTCAAACCGAAAGGCTTTATAAAAAAGCAATAGAATATGCTGAACTCAATCGCAAAGATCGCGTAATAGACGCTTTTTGCGGAATTGGATCTATTGCCTTGTCGATTGCTCAAAAGGTTTATAAGGTATTTGGTATTGAGGTAATAGAGTCTGCCATCGAAGATGCCAAGAAAAATGCTGAGATCAACGGTATCAAAAATGCTTTCTTTGAAGTTGGAGATGCAGAAAAAGTAATTCATAAATGGAAAAGGTATAAATTTGATGTTGTAATAATTGACCCACCTAGAAAAGGTGCTGACAAGGTCTTTATTGATGCCTTGATAGATATGAAAGTGTCAAAAATTGTATACATTTCCTGCAATCCGGCTACACTTACTAGAGACTTAGAGTATTTGCTTGATGGAGGTTACGAGATTAAAGGAATTACACCAGTAGACATGTTTCCTCAAACAACTCACGTCGAGAGTTGCACATTGCTCGAATTGAAATAGCGCTAAATATAGCCGTTTAAAGATAATTTATAAGAGGCGATTATCCTGCCATTTTACAGGAAATCACCTCTTTTTTCATTGAGTCATATAGTATTCTACTAAAACCTAAAATGTGGGAACATATTTTACACAAAAAACAGGGTTTTTACTTGAGTGTGGGAACATATTTTCTTCTATATTACAACCACTTTGTAATGCATCTTTTTATTGTATTTATCTGATAAATAGGTGCCTTCAGCTATTGGATCATATTTTATGAATTCGGCTCTTTTTTCCACAAATTCAGCCATTGTATAATTCTTGGATCCTGCAATACAATATACCATTTTACTTGGTGAGACGGAGATCATCTTGAATATGATTGACCTCAGTATAGTTGAGTCAAGCTCAGTTAGTTGGTTTTCCTTTTCGTCAAGGAATTCTTCAATTTGGTGTATCCTATTGGTGGTATCATATGTCTTGACATAATCGATTTCAAGGTTTGAAATCTCA
>CALMFM010000088.1 GCA_937862575.1 uncultured Bacillota bacterium | reverse complement strand
AGTAGAATTCAGCGAAGGATTGAAAGAAGCAGTTAAGAAACAAAAAATTACTGAACCGATTCAATTGGAAAACATCATTGTTGATAAGATGTTTGAACTATATTTAAAGAATGAAATAATTAATACTAATATCAAATACAACCCTAGCGGACTCACGGTAATATTATTTGTCGGAGTAAATGGCACCGGTAAAACCACATCCATTGGAAAAATGGCATATAGAATCAAAAACCAAGGCAAAACAGTCATGCTTGCGGCTGGAGATACATTTAGAGCCGGAGCGATCAATCAACTGAAAGTCTTCGGCGAAAGAGTCGGAGTGCCTGTTGTCGCAAAAGAAGCCGGAAGCGACCCTTCAAGCGTAATATTTGAGGCAATCAAAGAAGCCAAAGAACAAAATATCGACGTGCTTTTAGTGGATACAGCCGGAAGACTTCAAAACAAAGTCAATCTGATGAATGAGTTGAATAAAATAAATCGAATCATCAAAAGAGAGACCGGGGGAAGCCCGTTCGAGACATATTTGGTAATTGATGCGACTACCGGACAAAACGGATTATCTCAAGCAAAAGTCTTCTCGGAAGTCACTGACGTCACCGGGATTATCTTAACCAAACTTGATGGAACAGCCAAAGGCGGCATAGTATTGGCAATCAGGAATAGATTGGGGATTCCGATTTCTTTCGTCGGATTAGGAGAGAAACTTGAAGACCTGGAATATTTCGATATAGAAAATTATATTTATGGGCTATTCGCCGATTTCTTCTAATAGGTGGAAAATATGGAATTGAAAGACAAGATCAGAATGAATTCGCTTTATGATATCTATGGCGATCTATTGACTGACAAACAAAAAGAATATTTTGAATATTATTATCTTAACGATTATTCGCTTTCGGAAATATCCGAAATTCTTTCAGTTTCAAGAAACGCTGTACATATGCAACTCAAGAACGTGGTTTCTCATCTAGAGAATTACGAAGGGAAGTTAGGCGTTCTGAAAAACAAGGAAAAAATATCGAAATTAATCAACAAAATAGAGAAAGAAAAGATTTCTATAGAAGAAATCAAATCGGAATTGGAAAAGGTGTAGTTTATGGCGTTTGAAAATCTAACCAGTCGTTTTCAGATGGCTTTGAGGCGATTAACCGGTAAAGCCAGATTGAGCGAATCAGATATCGATGAAATGATGAAAGAGGTCAGACTTTCACTACTGGAAGCTGACGTTAACTATAAGGTTGTCAAGGAATTCACAGACGAGGTCAAACAACAAGCATACGGTGAAAAAATCCTGAAAGGACTTAATCCCGGCCAACAAGTAGTCAAGATAGTAAACGATGAATTGGTAAAATTGATGGGGTCCGAAACCGTTGAATTGAAGTTCAATCCAAACGGAATGACAGTGATGCTCATGGTTGGACTTCAAGGTGCCGGTAAAACCACTACAGCTGGTAAATTAGCTAACTTTATCCGGAAGAACTATAACAAGAAACCTTTATTGATAGCTGCAGACATCTATCGACCAGCAGCCATCGAACAGCTTCAAACAGTGGGTAAGCAATTAGATATTCCGGTCTTTGAAAAAGGGAAAATCAAACCCGCAACCATAGTTACTGAAGGGCTTGATTACGCCAGAACAAATGGCTTTGATTTAGTAATAATAGATACTGCCGGCAGGTTGCATATCGATGTCGATATGATGGAAGAAATCAAGAATATCGAAACCATTTCTCACCCACATGAAGTCTTGCTAACAGTTGATGCTATGACAGGCCAAGATGCCGTCAATGTTGCGAAAACATTCCATGAAGCATTGAAATTGACTGGTTGCATCCTGACCAAACTTGATGGAGACACCAGAGGTGGAGCGGCATTATCCATCCGCAAAATAACCAATGTTCCTATCAAATTTTCCGGAACTGGCGAGAAACTTACAGAGATAGAGGTTTTCCATCCAGAGCGAATGGCTTCAAGAATCCTAGGCATGGGAGACATCATGTCTTTAGTCGAAAAGGCTACTGCTGAAATCGACGAAGACGAAGCATTATCAATGATGGAAAAAATGATGTCAGGCAAGTTCAATTACAATGATCTCCTTAAACAGATGAAGATGATTAAAAGAATGGGTAAATTCTCCGGATTATTGAAGATGTTGCCCGGAATGAGCGCAATGGGTGATCTTGATCAGGTCGATGACAGGCAGTTAATATTTATTGAGGCGATAATCAACTCGATGACAGATGAAGAAAAGAAGAATCCTGATTTGATTGAAAGAAGTAGTTCTAGAAGAAATAGAATTGCCAACGGATCAGGAAGATCGACTACTGAGGTTGGCAGATTGATATCAACTTTGGATAAACAAAAGAAAATGATGCAGAGATTCCAGAATATGAATCCTGACAATATTCAAAATATGGCACAAGGAGGAGGGTTTCAACCCAAAGAATCCAGAGCCATGAGAAGAGCAAAGAAAAAAGGCGGAAGATAATCCGCCTTTATTTTTCGCCATTTATAAGAAATTTGGATAAGAAACGATATACTGCGTTCTCCGAACTGGTGTGCTCCAATACCACATCCGCCACTTTGATTAGATCCGGGTGTGAATTTCTAACACATACTCCTAGATTGGCATATTCAATCATTTCAATATCATTGTGTCCGTCACCGATTGCAATTACGTCTTCTTGTTTGAATCCCAAGTATTCTGCAACATACTTAAGTCCTTTGCCTTTGTTAGACTCTGGAGTGAAAATCTCTAGAATCGAATCAAATTCGCCTTTCAAATCCCAAATTCTGCAACAAACTTTTCCATCAAATTTTGCATCTATATAATCCTTGATGATTTTACCGCGGCCTTGTTTACCGATGATGATGAATCCGTTTGTATTCGATTTCAAAGTGTCTTTCAGTTCGCCAATGACGATGTCAGTCGCTCCGTCAACGTGTAGCAAAGGTTCGATTTCCTCTTCTTCCTTATACAAATATATTTCATCATAAACTTCAGAAAAGGCATTGCGAATGTGTTCGATATTGTTTTCAAAAATATCGATTATATGGTCTTTGTTCACTGTGTAATTAACGATTGGAAATTCCGGATGTTTAGGATGTGTGATTAAACCACCATTATAATTGATGATTGGAGTGTCCAAACCAAATCTTTCATAAACAAACTTCGAGGAACGATAGGGTCTTCCGGTTGCTATGATTATCTTGTGACCCATTTCTTGAACTTTCTTCATGAATTCGCAAAGAGTCTCAGAAAGCGAATCGAAGTCATAAAGAATTGTTCCATCCAAATCTAATGCTATCAAGTATTTCTTCATATTATCACCGCGAGTATTATCTCATAGCGGTAGAAATAATGCAAATCATTATATCAATTGAATAATATTATAATTTAAGATATAATCTATTTGATAGGAGTAATGCATATGCCTGAAAAAATCCTTATTGATTTCATTGATGCAATATTCATGGCCATCGTTTGGAATGATATCAAATATTTCCTACTGGGAGTAGCTACCGGTCTTATTTTGATTACTCTTTCAGTAGCCGGAATATTGGCTTCAAAGGAAAGAAAGAAAACCATGATCAGAATTTCAAAAGGCGTTCCGCTGGATGATAAAGCTGTCGTGGAAATGATTGAATCGAAGCAAAAACAACTAGAAAACACCGTTAGATTGACAGATAACGGTTATTTCAAAGTCGCGATTGATTTAAGTCTTGAACTTTCCGAAGAAATAGCTAGATATTATTTTCCTAATTCTAGATATCCTCTTTACGAATTGTCGATTCAGGAACTCTTGAATCTGAATTATTATATAACAAAACGATTTGACGAACTTATGAACGGCAAGTTCTTCAAACTGTTCAAAAATTATCGTATTGCCAGTATCATTGACTTGCTTAATACTAAGAAGAAAATAACTAATTCGAAACTAATGCAGATAACGAGAAAGATTAAATTACAACAAATATATACCGGCGCCAAAGCGGTTTTGAACTATGCAAATCCGATTTTCTGGTTTAGAAAATTAGCAATCAAACCAACTACGGTTTTGGTTACAAAAGAGATTTGCAAGTATATAATCATGATTTTTGGTGAAGAGACCAACAAAATCTATAGCAAAGCCATCTTCAAAAAAGAAGACGACGAACAAGAGATGATGGAGAAGATGGAGAAGTTGATAAATACCGAGGAGGAAGCTTGATGTCACCGAAAAGAAAGAAGTTGCCGGAACGAATAGTACCCGGTTTGGCAAGAACTCCTGATAATAGGGAATTCTTTATTCCTCAGATTAGCATGATTGAAGACAAGAAAACTATGAGAAACAAGTTTGTTTCCCCGATTTTTGGTAAGGCGGTAAAAGATGAAGTTACAATTCCTCAAGATCGTCAAGGATGGGGAGATATCGATAAAAAATATGATGCTTTCCGCAAAGAGAAAAAGCTGACAAAAGAAGAAGCAAAAAAACGTTATGGACATCAATACTATGAATTCATGCGGGTAGACAGTTCCGCTATAAAAAAAGTCTATTCAGAAGAAGGTTTAAGCACAGAGGACTTGCTTAAGCGCGAACCTATTGCGCCGCAGCAAACAGCCGATGACATTATCAACGAACATGCCACTGCTAATGCTGTATCTGTCGATGAATTCTTCAAATCCGCTGAACAGACATTAAAAGAGAATAAAACAGACATTGTTGAATCTGAAGTATTGAAGGATTTGATACCTGAAAACCAAACACAACCAGAAACAGAGTTAATCGAAGAAGAAAAAGAAGATGACGATATAATATTCGCCAGTACCGAAGAAGAAGATAAGGAAATCGAAGATATCGCATTCGCAGACGACTTTGAATATGAAGAATATAAACCTCCTGTGATGCCTAAAGAAAATAAACCAGTTGAATCGGCCGAAGCGGGAATTGATTATTCAAAATATCAATTACCACCGGTCACTTTATTCAAGAAAGCCAAATCCAGAACCGAACAAGAACCGGAGTGGATTAAGGAAAACATTGACGTCATAAATCAAACGCTGCTTTCCTTCGGTATTGAAGGTGAAGTAACAAATTATACAAAAGGACCAACGGTCACTAGATATGAGATTTCATTGGGATCTGGTGTGCCGACTAAAAAAATTACATCAATATCCGATAACATTCAAATGAGTCTATCGGCTCTTTCAATCAGAATTGAAGCTCCGATACCAGGCAAAAACACCGTAGGTATCGAAGTTCCAAACAAAGTAAGGGAATCAGTATTCTTTGGAGATGTTGTCCACAGCGACTATTTCTTGAACTCCGAAGACCCATTATTGTTGGCAATAGGATTGGATATTGACGCGAAACCGGTCTATACATCAATCGAATCGATGCCACATGGATTGGTAGCAGGATCCACTCAAAGTGGAAAGTCCGTATGCATAGCCTCCATTATCGCTTCACTGCTGACAAGAAACAAACCGGATGAAGTCAAACTGATGTTGATCGATCCTAAAAAAGTTGATTTGCAACAATTCGCTGATATTCCGCATTTGATAACGCCAATAATCGACGACCCGAAGATTGCCGTTGAATCTTTGAAATACATGGTCAACGAGATGGAAGGTCGGTATGATACTTTGAAGAAATTCAAAGCAATCAATGTAAAAGACTATTATCAACGCAGAAGAGATAATCCAAACTTTGTCAAGATGCCAAGAATAGTTATTATAATCGAAGAAGCCTCCGACTTGTTGATAACAGGAGGAAACGAAGTCGAAGATTCAATTCTGAAGTTAACACAAAAATCCCGAGCTGTTGGCATTCACTTGCTTTTGGCTACACAAAGACCTTCTGCAGACATAATCAAAGGCGCAATTAAAGCCAATATTCCAACAAGATTTGCATTTCGAGTACCTTCCTCGACTGATTCAAGCGTCGTGCTTGATATGACCGGTGCGGAAAAACTACTTGGAAAAGGAGATATGTTGTTATCTGAAAATGGTATGGCGCGTCGTCTTCAAGGTGCATATTTGGCGCCTGAAGAAATTGAGGCAATTACAGAATATATCAAGAATCAGGCAAAACCGGAATATATGTTCTCTCATGAGAGTCTAATCGTTATGGCTACTACCGGCGAAGACATCGACATGATTGACGAGCTGTTCAAGGATGTTGCCAATTATGTAGTTGAAGAAGGCAAGTGCTCATTGAATAAGATTACCCAAGTATTCGGAATCGGCTTCAATCGAGCTACTCAAATAGTCACAAGCCTTGAAAGATTCGGAATTGTATCCGAAAATGTTGGAACCAAACCAAGAACTGTATTGGTTGAATTCGATCAGCTATCCAAAATATTCGAAAGCATGGACCAGTTATGATAGACAACTATAACAACGAAGACTACGATAACGAGCAAGTAGAAGAAACGCTCGCCGAAGACAAGAAAATGATGAAGAAATCTCCTCGGATGATTATCTTCTTTTTCTCGTTGTTTTTCATGTGTGTGTTTCTATTTATCATGTTTCAGAATAACAAATTCTTCATCTTTAATCTGAATCGGACATTTGTTAATACACCAAGCCCTTTGATAGCCGAGATTTTTTCAATGTTTTTCTTTATTATCATTATCATTGCATTAATTTCCTATATTGTTTTTGCCTTTTCTTATTATAAAAGGATTGAATACAGTGCTGGGAAGCAAGTTGAAACATCGTCAACTTTCAAAAAAATTTACAACACAGCTGACATATTTGGAATAGTGCCATTATTTTTGGTAATCGTAATGATTATCAATGGTTTCTTCTTTTCCTTCGCCCAAGTAGATGGAATTTCGATGCAACCAACATTTTGTGACAATGATGCTGTAGTAATCAAGTATGTAGAAATTTATGAGACTCAGGACATTGTCATTTTACAGCACGACGACATATATCTTATTAAGCGTCTGATTGCCAAACCGGGAGATAAATTGGTTGTGAACAGCACTGGTGTGTACGTCAACGATGTTTTGATTGAGAGCACTATTGCCAGCGGGACCATCGCTTATAACATGATTGTTCCAGAAGGATTTTATTATGTTCTCGGTGACAACCGCGACAATTCCCAAGATTCCCGTTATTTCGGACTTGTCAGTCAAGGTAATATGCTCGGAAAAGTTGTATTAAAGATATCCAATTCTACGTGTGAGATAGGGTGAATTGTCTATGAAACAAATCCAATGGTTTCCGGGACACATGGCGAAAGCCAGAAGGCAGATTGAAGAAAAATTACCGATAATTGATATTGTTTTTGAATTACTGGACGCAAGGATTCCTGAATCATCAAGGAATCCGCTTTTAGGCGAAATCATCAAGAACAAACCAAGGATTTTGATTTTGAATAAAGCGGATTTGGCCGATGAAAAAGAAACAAAAAAATGGATTGATAAATATGAGAGTCAAGGATTCGAATGTGTTTCCTCGAATTCGCTTACTGGAAATGTCTATCAGGATGTTTACAAGAAAACTCAGTTTCTTCTAAAAGGCTTGAAAGAAAAAGAAGCAAGCAAAGGTATGCAAGACCGACCGTTCAGAGCAATGGTTATTGGTATTCCTAATGTCGGTAAATCTCAATTCATTAACAACATGGCCGGAAAGAACAAGGTAAAAACCGGAAATATCCCTGGAATAACGAAGAGTCAAACCTTCATCAAAACCAAAGGTGATTTGTTGCTTCTGGATAATCCAGGAGTTCTTTGGCCGAAATTTGATGATGAAAGAACCGCTTTCAATTTAGCTGTCATTGGCTCAATCAAAGACGATATATTACCTTTGGATGAAGTGGCAATCTATGGTATAAACTTCCTAAAGAGACATTATCCCGGCAGAATGGATGAAAGGTATGGTTCCCAATTCAGTGAAATGGAGAATCCGATAAGAATCATGGATGAAATTGGTGAAAGAAGAGGTTGTAAGTTATCGGGAGGTCTAATTGATTATGACCGTGTCATCACACTTTTTTTGTATGACCTTAGAAATTCAAAATTAGGCAGGATCACATTTGAAAATGCAGAAGATGTATGAATATGAGAACAAGCTTTGGCAACAAGGCTATAAATATATTGTTGGAACAGATGAAGTAGGTAGAGGACCACTGGCCGGTCCTTTAGTTGCGGCTGCAGTAGTTTTAGATCCTCAAAATCCAATTGAAGGATTGAATGATTCAAAACAACTTAGTTCAAAAAAAAGACAAGAATTGCTGAAAGAGATACTTGAAAAAGCGATATCTTACTCATATGCTTTTATAAGCGAAGAGACCATTGATAGAATCAACATCTACCAAGCATCAAAGAAAGCAATGCTTGATTCGATAGGAAAATTGGAAGTTAAACCTGACTTCATTCTTTCCGATGCGATGCCGCTACCAGAAAGCGGAATTCCTTTTGAAGCGATTATAAAAGGAGATACTCTGTCCGCCTCAATCGCCGCAGCTTCTATCTTGGCCAAAGAAACCAGAGACGCATTTATGATTGAGCAAAGCAAGATTTATTCAGGTTATGATTTTGAGAACAACAAAGGATATCCCACAGAAAAACATTTTGAAGCCTTAAAGAAAATCGGTATTTGTGCGATCCACAGAAAATCATTTAAACCGGTAAAAGACATAATAGAAAAACAATTATCTTTATGGGAGGGCATCGATGTATAAAGCAGTAATTTTTGATCTTGACGGCACCTTGCTGGATACGATATCGGACATAGCCGATAGCGTCAACGCAGCATTAAGATCAAATGGATATAATGAGTTTACAGAATATGAATACAAGTACTTTGTCGGCAAGGGAATTGACGAATTGATTAGGACAATCATTAAAGAAGGCGGAATTGGCGATGAAGAATTCACCAAATTAAAAAATGGGTATATTGAAGAATACGCCAAACGTCATTCTGCAAAAACAAAGCCATATGAAGGAATACTTGAATTGTTGGCTGAACTGAAAGCGAACGGAATCAAAACCTGCATTCTATCGAATAAACCCCATTTTCAAACCGAGGAAGTCGTTGATAAGTACTTTTCTCAATCCGAGTTTGATATTGTATTCGGTAAATTACCGGAATATGAAATAAAACCAAATCCCGAATCCGCCGAGAAGATAATTGAATTGTTGGGGATGAGAAAAGAAGACATTTTATATGTTGGAGATACAAACACCGACATTCAAACCGCAATAAATGCAGGTCTGGATAGTGTTGGAGTGCTATGGGGTTTTAGGACAGAAGGCGAGCTTGTGGAAGCCGGAGCCGACTACATAGCCAGAGATCCTGAAGATATTTTTAAATTGATAAAGGGTGACTGAAATGATACTCAATTCGAAAAATTATTTAGATTACAATCTCTTTGGTAAAGTGATAATTTTCCCTACCGATACGGTTTATGGTATTGGTTGTCTTTACGAAGACATAGATTCGATAAAAAGAATTTATGAGATTAAAAATCGCGATTACACCAAACCGATGGTAATTTTGTGTTCAAATATGAATCAGGTTAATAGCCTTATAAAAAGCGGACAAAACCTACCTGAACACTTAAAAAAACACTGGCCTGGAAAATTAACTATTATTTTCTTTAAAAACGAAAATGTATATGATATAATATCTTCAGGAAAAGAGACTGTGGGTATTAGAATACCTGGAAATGAAATCAGTCTCAACTTGCTTGAAAAACATGGACCGATGGTTGTGACCAGCTTAAATATCAGCAATGAGCCGGCTATAACCAAGTTTAATGACGTATTGAGATACTCGGATAAAGTAGATTACATCATTGAAGGCGGAGACTTGGATTCCGCGCCTTCAACAGTATATGACTTAACTGAAAATCGTGTTTTAAGGCAAGGAGACATAGTAATTAAATAAGGAGCACAAAAATGATCAATGAAATCGCTAGAAAGAAAGTAAAAGATCAATATGGTATCGATATAATTGATGACGTTCTATTCGCAGAAGACTATCATGTTGTATTTTTTTTAGATTTCAAAAAAAGAGAAAAATCAGAAGTACAGATATTATCCGGAGATATGTCATATTTCGGATTCAAAACTGACCAACCAATATTTGTTAAGGATTTAATTCCTCTTATAGAATTGAATAACCCTGTTTCTGAAGTTATCGGAGTCGACAATTACATCGATTATTTGTTTGCAAAAATTACAAATCAGTCAGAAGTTTCGGAAATATATTTTCCTATTAAGGAGAAGAAGGGCACCCTATGGGTATCTTGTAGCATAACTACCTTAAAAGCCAAGAATGATTCTCAATTAGTATATGGCAGAGTTAATTGGGTAAGTTATACAATGCCAGATGCGATCAAATATTATGAAACTACATATAAGGACTCTCTAACACAACTTTTTTCAAAAGATGCATTGAGATATCATTTGGAGAGAACACAAGCTACTGACCATTCATATGGACTTTTCTTTGATATCGATAATTTCAAAAGACTCAACGACGTATTCGGACATCGAGCCGGCGACAAGTACTTGCAGGAACTTGGGAAAAGGTTTATCGATTTTTGGGAAGAGGACATAATTTATTATCGAGTTGGTGGCGATGAATTCTTTGTTTATATGGTGAATTCTACCGAGGAACAAGCTTATAAAAAGGCCATGGATGTAATCTATTATGTTGAGAGAATCAATTCTCAAGGAGAACAAGTTGAAGTCAGTGCTTCGGTAGGGATTGTCCCAATTATCGGATCTGATTTTGATATAGAAAACCTTTTGGATCTTGCTGATCGAACTATGTATCACGCAAAGGCAAAAGGTAAAGGTAGCATTTCTTATGCAAGAGACGTATGATCGTCTCTTTTTTTTGGTTTTGTTTTGTTGTAATATGTCACTTATTTTGTTATAATTGTTATGATATATAAGATATAAGGAGAGTAGAAATGATAGTATCAATCGGAGCCGACCATGCCGGCTATATTTATAAGCAACCGATTAAGGAACACTTGATGAAATTAGGCATCAAAGTTCTAGATGAAGGTACAGATTCTTCTGAACCAACCGATTACCCTGATTATGCTCTCAAAGTTGGTAATAGAGTCAAAAATCATCAGGCTGATTTTGGTATACTGATTTGTGGGACCGGAGTTGGAATGAGCATTGCCGCCAATAAAGTGGATGGAATCAGAGCTGCACTTGTGGAAACAGAATTCACTGCCGAATCATCCAAAACTCACAATCATGCCAATGTCATCACCTTTGGATCAAGAGTCAACACAATTGATGAAGTACTGAAATTCTTGGATATCTATATGAATTCTCAAGAATCTCAGGAAACAAGACATATGAATAGAGTTAAAAAAATTGGTGAAATCGAGGAGAAAAAATGGGAAAAGTAGTATTATTCAATCATCCGCTTATCCAACACAAACTATCGATAATCAGAAACAAAAACACCGATACAAAAACATTTCGCGAGAATGTCAATGAAATTGGTTCTCTGGTCACCTTCGAAGTGACAAGAGACCTCTTGACAAAGAAAATCGAGGTTGAAACCCCGGTAGCGTCCACGACCTGTGAGGTTTTGGCGAAAGAAGTCGTCATTGTTCCGATTCTAAGAGCCGGGCTTGGTATGGTCGATGGAATACATAATGTGATTCCAACAGCCAAAATCGGTCATATCGGTCTCTATCGCGATGAAGAAACTTTACAACCTCAAGAGTATTACTTGAAGTTTCCAAAAGAGATTATTGACGCGACTGTGCTTGTTGTCGACCCGATGCTAGCCACCGGCGGAAGCGCCGTTGCTGCCATTAATCGTGTAAAAAAAGCTGGCGCCAAAGACATCCGTTTCGTAGGAATAGTTGGATGTCCTGAAGGGGTTAAAGCCTTGACTACCGCTCATCCGGATGTTGATATCTATCTTGTGTCCATTGATGAAAAGCTTAATGAACATGGGTATATAGTGCCAGGCTTAGGAGATTGTGGGGATCGTCTTTTTGGCACAAAATAAAAAGAATGAATCAGTTGCTTACATCATCAACATGATCATTCAATTCTTCGTAGAAACATTCGTGGGAATAGCCTTAGGTTACTTCATCGGTCATTATCTTGACAATTGGTTGTTTCCGGATCGGCTAATCCTAACATATGTATTCATAATCCTTGGATTGTTTTCAGGCTTATGGATGCTGATAAAAAGAGTGCTTGCGAACATCAATGGGGGTAGTGACGATGAAAAAAGCCAACATAATTGAAAGAACATTTTTAATAAGCTGGCCATTCGCCATTCTTTTTTCCTTGGTAGCCTATTTGATTACTGGCAATTTCAATTTCATAATTAGTTATTTATTAGGATTTTTCTCAGTTATGATGATGCAATCTTTCAATTATAGGGTCATGAAAAATCTTTATAAAAACAACCCAAGCAAGATTAAAACTGCAACCATACTCATTTGGGTTGCAAAATATATATTTTTTGCTATAATCTTATATGTCGCACACACAGATCAAGACTGGAACGTATATTTTACTTTTGTAGGTATTCTTACTTATAGAATCGTAATGTTCCCGGTTGCCTTGATCTACGCCAACAAAGGAGAAGACAAAGATGCTTGATTTCAAACTGACGGCACCTTTATCGCCTAGTGTTATCTCAACACTGATAATCGTATCTGTTCTTGCGCTGATTTTCATCATCGTCGGTATCAGAGTGAATAAGCTAGACCCAGCCAAAACACCTAAAGGCCTTGTGCTTTTAAGTGTTTTAATTGTGGACTTTTTC
This sequence comes from uncultured Bacillota bacterium, assembly GCA_937862575.1. Taxonomy (GTDB): domain Bacteria; phylum Bacillota_I; class Bacilli_A; order Izemoplasmatales; family Hujiaoplasmataceae; genus 4572-104. Next base: position 7,619 of record CALMFM010000088.1, on the reverse strand, counting down.
ACTAAATTCCTAAGTGATTACATGACGGGAAAGCGTCTAAAATTTTTTGGACCATATCTGTTCACAATCATAATCTTCTTGTTGTTCGCCAACACCTCGTCTTTATTCGGACTTAATCCGCCTTTAGCCAATATTGGTATAGCACTTAGTTTTTCGGTTATGACATTCATCATGATCAAAGTAGCGGAGTTCAAGTATCAAGGACTAAAGAACAAGTTGTCTGGTTTGATTGGGCCTGTTAAACCGCTAGCTCCGATAATGATTCCAATCAACTTGATTGGTGAAGTGTCTACACCGTTTTCAATGGGGCTTCGTCTATTCGTCAATCTAATGAGTGGAACCGTAATCGCCGCGATGGTTTACACCGGAATAAACGCAGTCTTAGGTTGGGTCGGTAGTATCTTTGCAGGAGTTCTCTTGCACGCGGTGTTCGATATTTTCTTTGGCATGATTCAAGCGTTCGTCTTCTTCATGTTATCAACAGTAAATATATCAATGGCTTCTGAAGCCTAGATTATAAATTAGGAGGAATTAAAATGTTTGCAGAATTTTTTAACTCAGTAATCCGTTTTGCTACAGAGTACAATCAGTATTTTTCCAGTGGTATGGCTTACCTAGGTGCTGGAATCGCGGTTATCGCCGGATTCGGACCTGGAATCGGACAAGGTTTCGCAGCTGGTAAGGCAGCTGAAGCAGTCGGTCGCCAACCTGAAGCACAAGGAAAGATCTTGGTCACAACATTGGTAACACAGGCTGTCGCTGAGACAACTGGTCTTTATGCTTTGTTGGTCGCAATCATGCTGATTGGAAAATAATTAACTTTGAAAATACCTTCAAAGGGGGTAAAAAATGCTTAGCATACAGGATTTGATGTCAGCCGTTAAAGACGCTGTCGAAAAAGCCATGGGCGCGAGCTTACTGGATATGGCCATCCAAATTGGAGCCACATTCATTTTAGTTCTTATCGTCAAGTTTTTCTTCTGGGATAAAATTACCGCTTTTTTAGCCAAAAGAAAAGAAATGATGGAAAACGAACTAACATCAGCCAAACAGGCAAATGAGGAAGCTTTAGCTTTACAAGAAAAAACCACTCAGGAATATCATGACCTGAAGGCAATGTCGAAAGACTATCTTGAAAAGGCAAGACTTCGCGGCGAGGAAGAGCGCGATGTAATCGTAGGGAAAGCCAAAGATGAAGCCAAAAACCTTCTGACTCAAGCAGAGAAGGAAATCGCGATTGAAAAGAAGAAAGCAGAAGCTGACATCCGCAAAGAAGTGGTAGATCTAGCTGCCTTGATGGCAACGAAGATCATCGAAAAAGAGATAGATGGCAAATCATATCAGGACTTGGCCGTCGATAAACTGGAAAGCAGTGAAAAAATATGACAGGTATTGCTTATCAATATGCATTAGCTGTTTTTTCGCTTGCGGAAGAAACCGGTGAGGTTGAAGAGTTTTTCAAATCACTGAAGGTTTTTTCTGACAGTCTTGACAACGAATCTAAAAAGTTTTTCATCCATCCGAAAATTCAAATGGAAGATAAAGTCAAGGTTTTGGAAAAAACAGTACAAAATCATCTGTTGAGAAATTTCCTGAAAGTAATGGTTGATAACGACAGGTTTTCTTTAGTTGAAGCCGTTGTCATGGCATATCAGGATATTCTCGACAATCTGCATAAAGTGATGAAAGTCACTATCTTCTCTGACAAACCACTTACAGATACAAACATTGAAAAAATAAAAAACAAATTAAGCAAGACTTATAACAGAACCATTGAAGCGGAAACTAAGATAGACAAATCTATAATAGGTGGATTCCGCATTGAATTCGAAGGAAATGTTATTGATGAAACAATAAACAGACATCTGGAAAACATTCGTTCCAGCTTGTTGGAATAAGAGGTGCTACGTTGAAAATAGATCCATTGGAAATCAGTTCTTTGCTGAAAGAACAGATTAGAAAATACGAACAAGACCTAAAAACTGAAAATGTCGGAACCGTTATATCAGTAGGTGATGGAATCGCCTTGATTTATGGTTTGGACAATGCCATGAGTGGAGAACTCCTGGCTTTTCCTAATGGAGTTTTCGGAATGGTCCAGAACTTGGAAAAGAACAATGTCGGTGCGATTCTTCTCAATGACTCATCTCTTGTAAAAGAGGGAGACCAAGTCAAATCGACTGGACGCATCCTTGAAGTAGGAGTTGGCGATGCCTTGATTGGAAGAATCGTCAATCCTTTAGGGCAACCACTTGATGGGCTAGGCAAAATCAATCTCACAGAAACCAGACCGATTGAACGTAAAGCTACCGGCGTAATCCAAAGAAAAAAAGTTGAACAACCGCTTGAAACCGGAATCAAGGTTCTTGATGCTCTTGTACCGATTGGTAGAGGACAAAGAGAACTTATTATCGGTGACCGCCAAACCGGAAAAACATCGATTGCTGTTGATACAATAATCAATCAAAAAGGTAAAGACGTAATTTGTATATATGTCGCAATTGGTCAAAAACAAACTACAGTATTGAATATATATGAGACTTTGAAAAAATACGATGCGATGAAATATTCGATTATCGTCGCAGCCAGTGCCAGTGATCCAGCACCATTGTTATTCTTGGCTCCATATGCCGGAGTAACAATGGGTGAAAAATTCATGTTCGAAGGAAAGCATGTTTTGATGATCTATGATGACCTGACAAAACACGCTATCGCTTACCGTGAACTCTCGCTGCTGCTGAGAAGACCACCGGGACGCGAAGCTTTCCCTGGAGATGTCTTCTACCTTCATTCAAGATTATTGGAGAGAGCAGCCAAACTGTCAGATGAACTAGGTGGAGGTTCGATTACCGCTCTGCCAATCATTGAAACCCAGGAAGGCGATATCTCTGCTTATATTCCTACCAATGTCATTTCAATTACCGATGGACAGATTTTCTTGCAATCGAAACTGTTCTACTCAGGAATTAGACCGGCAATCAATGCCGGACTGTCAGTTTCCCGCGTCGGTGGCTCTGCACAACATAAGGCCATAAAACGCGTATCAGGTACTTTGAGACTTGACTTAGCAAGTTATAGAGAATTGGAAGCATTCACTCAATTCGGTTCTGATTTGGATGATGCCACAAAAGCCAGACTTGACAGAGGCGAAAGAACCGTTGAAATTCTAAAACAAGGACTTCACGAAACTCTGCCATTTGAACTTCAAGCAGTTAGTATCTATGCTTTGAACAAAGGCTATCTTGACTCCGTAAAAGTTAGCGATATCAAACGTTTCGAAACAGAACTGCACGATTTTTTCAATAGAGACGAAATTGGGCAAAAAACACTAGAAGAAATTAGAAAAACCAAGGATCTCCCAAAAGGCGAATCTTTGAATGAAATCCTAGACAGATTCCAAAACGAATTCATTTAAAAAAAGTAGGTGATTTTCATGGCATCATTGCGAGAAATAAAAAATCGAATTGAAGCCACAAGGAAAACTTCACAGATAACCAAGGCGATGAACATGGTCTCGGCTTCCAAACTGAAAAGAGTGGAAAAGCGACACGTTGCATTCGGACCGATAAAGAGCCAAATCAAGATTCTTCTTGAAAACGTTCTGTCGTCCAATCCCGAATTGACTCATCCATTACTCGAAAACCGCGAATTGAAGAAAACCGGATATATTCTTGTCACCAGTGACAGGGGATTGGCCGGACCTTATAATTCCAATGTAATAAGGTATTTCGATAATCTTGTGAAGGAAACCCATAAGACAAGCAAAGAATATATAGTGGGTACTATCGGCTATAAGGCGTTCAGTTACTGCAAGAAGAAAAAGATTCCTCTACTAAACAAAGAATCGATAAATTCTCGTGATGACGTCAAGTTCATCGACTTTCAAGCGATGTCCAGAGCTTTTATCAATCTTTATCTGAACCGAGAAGTGGATAAGATAGTAATGATTTATTCCCATTATGTCAATTCGATATCACAAATAACCAAAGAAGAAGTTCTCCTTCCGATAACCGACCTTGTCAGCGACAAGACTAAAATGGTTTCGGAGTATATCTTTGAACCATCTACGGAAGAAGTCATTAATCATCTTCTGCCAATCTATTTGGAAAATACCTTATATGGAATAATTTTGGATGCCAAGACTTCGGAACATGCTTCACGAATGACCGCGATGAAAAGCGCAACCGATAATGCTCTGGAAATAATCCAAAAACAAAATCTTATCTATAACCGTGCCCGTCAGGCGCAAATCACATTGGAGCTCAACGATATCATCGGCGGCGCCAATGCCGTGAAATAGGAGGAAATGATGGCTAAAACAGGAAAAGTAGTACAGGTAATGGGTCCAGTTGTCGATGTGGAATTCCAAGGGGATATGCCACAAATAAACAATGCCCTTACCATTAATATACCAGCCGAAAAAAATAATGGGAATGCCATTTCTTTAACATTGGAAGTCTCACTTTTCTTAGGCGGAGGATTACTAAGAACAATCGCCATGGATTCCACCGATGGTTTAAGAAGAGGTATGGAAGTAATTGACACCGGTAAATCAATTTCAGTACCGGTCGGCAAAATAACTTTAGGCAGACTCTTCAATGTTCTTGGTGAGCCAATCGACGGTCTACCTCTAGAAGGGGAAATCGAGTATTCACCAATTCATAAGGAAGCTCCAAAAATTGAAGATTTGAATGCGACAACCGAAATTCTAGAAACAGGTATCAAAGTCGTCGACTTATTAGCTCCATACATAAAGGGTGGAAAAATCGGCTTGTTCGGTGGTGCCGGTGTCGGTAAGACCGTACTTATTCAAGAATTGATCCACAACGTGGCTGAAGAGCATGGTGGTATTTCCGTGTTTGCGGGTGTAGGTGAGAGAACCAGAGAAGGAAATGACCTTTATTCAGAAATGACTGAATCAGGAGTTATTAAAAAGACAGCGATGGTGTTCGGACAGATGAACGAACCGCCAGGTGCCAGAATGAGAGTAGGCCTTTCAGGTCTAACGATGGCAGAATATTTCCGCGACCGCGAGAAACAGGACGTTTTGTTATTTATCGACAACATTTTCCGTTTTACCCAAGCCGGTTCTGAAGTTTCCGCTTTATTAGGTAGAATGCCTTCTGCTGTTGGTTATCAACCGACTCTAGCTACCGATATGGGCCACTTACAAGAAAGAATTACCTCCACTAAATCAGGATCAATTACTTCAATTCAAGCCGTATTCGTTCCAGCCGATGATTATACAGACCCGGCTCCGGCGACTACATTTACCCACTTGGATGCCACAACAAACTTGTCAAGAAAGATTTCTGAAGAGGGAATCTATCCAGCAGTTGATCCACTAGCTTCCACTTCAAGAGCATTGACTCCGGAGATTGTAGGAAAAGAACATTATCAAGTTGCTCGTGAAGTGCAAAGAACTTTACAAAGATATAATGATTTGTTGGATATTATTGCCATCTTAGGAATGGATGAGTTATCTGAAGAAGATAAACTCATCGTGCATAGAGCAAGAAGAATAAGACTCTTCTTAGGACAGAATTTCCACGTCGCAGAACAATTTACCGGACAAAAAGGAAGTTTCGTTAAAGTAACTGACACCGTGAAAGGGTTCAAAGAAATCCTGGCCGGAAAATATGATGATCTGCCTGAAGATGCCTTCCGTTTGGTCGGTAGTATTGAAGACGTCATCGAAAAAGCAAAAAAAAATAAGAAATAAGGGATAAATATGAACATTGTCATCGTAACCCCGGACGGAGAACTATATAACGAAGAAGTAACTTCTGTTATCGTATCGAGTTCAAACAACGGCGACTACGAAATCCTGAAAGACCACTTGCCGATTGTTTCGACAATCGATACCGGCTATATAAAGCTGATGCAGGATAAAATGGTTTTCTATGTCGTCGTCATCCACGGAGTAGTTGAACAAATGAATAACAAAATCTCAGTCATCGCTCAGGATGCTTTTATTGGCACGTCCAAAGAAACAGCATTTCAGAATTTGAATGATATACGTTCTCAACGTACTGATGAAAACCGCAAGCGTAATGTCGAATTGATGAAAGCCGAACAGGAATTGCAGAAGCAAATCAAGATGACTGGCGCCGGTCAATTGTAGGTGATATTTATGAGAACAAGAGGATTTGAAGTTGTCAGCAAATATAAAGATCGTGAAGTGAAAATGCCAGAAAGAAAAACGCAGGCAAGTGCTGGATATGATTTTTCTGCACTGGACAGAGTCGAAATCCCAGCCGGAGAGATTAGGTTCGTAACTACGGGAATCAAAGCATTCATGCCAAAAGACGAAGTTCTTCTGATGTATCCAAGAAGTAGCCTTTCATTCAAAAAAAGACTGTTAAAGGCAAATGGAGTTGGTGTTATTGACTCTGATTACTATAACAATCCCGATAATGAGGGAGAGATTATGCTGATACTCTACAATTTCGGTAAAGAATCAGCGATAATCGAAGCGGGAGAGAGAATCTCACAAGGCATCTTTACCAAGTATTTGACCGCTGATGATGACGATAATAAAATCAAAAGATTGGGAGGTTTCGGCTCTACGGGGAGCTGAAACCTCTTTTGCTGTAATTCAGGCATTTTCCGCTTGATTTATCGGCTGAAATTTGGTAAAATAGTTAAGCCGTAAAAAATACACACACCTATGAGTGAATTGTCGTGAGCCGAAAGGTGATAATAGCGTTGATTAGGTGGAGGCAGAAATCAAAAGGAGGAAAAAATTAAATGGGAGTTATTTCAATGAAGGCCCTGCTTGAAGCAGGAGTACACTTTGGACATCAGACTAGAAGATGGAACCCTAAGATGGGTAAATTCATCTACACTTCTAGAAACGGAATCCACATTATCGACCTTCAAAAAACCAGCGACTTGATCGATATCGCTTATAAAGCGTTATTCGACATCGCAGCTGAAGGTGGAAAAGTGATGTTCGTAGGAACCAAGAAACAATCTCAAGAACCGGTTAAGGAAGCGGCAGTCAAATCCGGACAGTACTATGTTGACCAAAGATGGTTAGGTGGTACACTTACCAATTTTAAGACCATTAAGCATTCTATCAAGAAGCTTCATGATCTTTACAAGATGGAGACTGACGGCACATTCGACGTTCTTCCTAAAAAGGAAGTTATCGGACTGAGAAAAGACATGGCAAGATTGGAAAAATTCTTGGGTGGAATCAAAGAAATGCGTAAATTACCGCAAGCTTTGTTCATTATCGACCCTAGAAAAGAAAGAAATGCCATTCTTGAAGCAAGAAAACTTGGTATCCCGGTATTCGGAATCGTTGATACAAATTGCGACCCGGATGATGTAGACTTCATCATTCCAGCAAACGACGACGCTTTGCGTTCTGTACGTTTGATCGTTGACAAGATGGCGGACGCAGTCATCGAAGCCAATGGCGGTTTAGTAGAAAAAGATGAAGAACCAACTGAAGAGAACGTAGATTTCGACAAAGATTTGGAAGAGACTAATGACAACAAATATGATGAATCAGACAATCAAGAACCAGCTAAGAAAAAAGTTGTCGTAAAAGTCAAACCTGAGCCTAAGAAAGCTGACACAAAACCAGCACCTGAAAAGGCAAAACCAGC
>CALMFM010000087.1 GCA_937862575.1 uncultured Bacillota bacterium | reverse complement strand
GTCGATTACAATGACTCACCTTTGTACGAAATTAAAAACATCAAAGAAGTTCCAGGCTATGGAATATCCGGTGTATATAACAAAAAAGTTCTTCTTGCGGGTAGTAAAGCCTTTTTAGAGAAAAATGGCATTCAAGTAAAAACTGAAAAACTAGATGTTGGGTCTTATACCTTCGTTTCTTTGGATAAAGAATTCATCGGATTCATTATCGTCAAAGACGAACTAAAAGAATCATCAATGGAAACAATACGCGACTTAACCAAGAGATATGACACAGTAATGCTCACAGGCGATAATGAAATGTCGGCTCGAGATGTTGCGTTACAACTTGGCGGAGTAGAATATTACTCGCAATTGTTGCCGGCTCAAAAACTCGAGAAGTTCAATGAAATCAGAACAAATTCAGTGTCTTTGTTTGTTGGCGACGGCATTAATGACGCACCACTCTTGAAAAATGCCGATATCGGTGTATCCATGGGTTCGGCAACTGATTTAGCCATCGAAGTTTCCGACATAATCATTATTAATGATGATATCAGATTGCTGGATAAAGCAATTAGAATCGGTAAAAAAACCAAAAGAATTTCTGCAGAAAATATCGTATTCTCTATTACGATTAAAGTAATATTCCTCATCATGTCAGCTTTTGGTTTCATGTGGATGTGGCTTTCCATATTTGCCGATGTCGGAGTTGCTATACTATGTGTTCTGAATGCTTTACGAATTATATATCAGAAAAAATATTTGTATCAAAAAAGCACCGATTAAGGTGCTTTTCTTTTTACTTGTGATGGATTACTCCGTATTTCTTCTTGCCTTTTCGAATGATAGTGTATTTTTCTCCGAAAGCAGCGGATTTCTTGATAATAAATTCCGAGTCGCTAACTTTTACGCCATTAACATAGATTGCATTACCGGAAATCAATTCTCTAGCTTCTCTTTTGGATTTGACAAGTTCTAGATCAATTAAAGCATCCACTAAATTGTGGTCGCCTTCTGTAACCGATGATGCTAGATGAGCAAAGCCCATTTCAATTTCTTCGATGTCCAAATCCTTGATTTCTCCACTGAACAATGCTTCTGTAACACGCAAAGCTTTTTTCAGTTCTTCTTCTCCGTGAACTAGACTTGTGAGTTCTTCAGCTAATAGTCTTTGTGCTCTTCTTAGCTCCGGACGTTCCTTCACTTCCTTTTCCAACTGTAAAATCTCTTCTTTTGGAAGGAATGAGAATTGTTTCAAACGTTGGATTATATCAGCATCTGCCGTATTAATCCAGTATTGATAGAATTCATAAGGCGAAGTCTTTTCTTTGTCAAGCCATAAAGTACCCGATTCGGTTTTGCCAAACTTGGTTCCGTCTGCCTTTGTGACCAAAGGGAAAGTAAAACCGAAGGCTTCAGCTTCTATAGTATGTAGTTTTCTTATTAACTCCAAACCAGAGACAATATTGCCCCATTGGTCTTGACCGCCAATTTGTAACTGACAATTGTATCTGCGGAAAAGATGTTCAAAATCCCAAGCCTGAAGAATCTGATATGCAAACTCGGTAAATGATATTCCGTTATCTATACGAGATTTAACGGAATCCTTGCTCATCATGTAGGCAACATTGAAGTTCTTGCCGATATCTCTGAGAAATTCAATCGTGTTCAGGGCGGACAACCAATCGTAATTGTTGACGATTTTAGCGTTCGGAAGGATGTTCCGAACTTGTTTGGTTATGCCATCAGCGTTCTTTAGTGACTCTTCAATAGTTAGAAGTTGTCTTTCATTGGCCTTGAAACTTGGATCTCCGATTAGTCCTGTTCCCCCACCGATAACAAGAATTGGTTGATGGCCATGTTCCATTAGCCTTTTTGCCACAAGATATGCTAAAAGGTGACCGACATGCAGACTATCTGCGGTCGGATCGGCTCCAAGATAAAAAGTTAGTTTCCCATCATTAAGTTTTTGTTCGAGATCCTCACTTGTAACTTGATACAAAAGACCTCTCCATTTCAAATCTTCAAATAATTTCATAATATCTCCTCCTCAAAAGAAAAATCGCCCTATAAAAAGGACGATTATAAATAACCGCGGTACCACCTTAATTCACAAAGTGCGCTTGAAAAGATAACGGATTTACCGTGCCTTGCGGCAGACTCCTAAGTGTAATTCGATACAGTTTTGTTTCCGATTCGCACCAACCATCGGATCTCTGGTAGACAAAACTATCTCTACTGGCTTAATCTTCGTCTATTTTGTTGTCCCACGTTCAATTATATCGTGATGCAATACATTGAACTTCTGTTCTATGTGCTCGCCATCGATTTCTTGTTTTAGTAATGCCATTGCTTTCGCCCCAATTTCCAAAATAGGAATATCTACTGTGGAAAGTTTAGGTCTAGAGAGTGAAGCGTATTTAGTATTTTGGAATCCGAATACCGAAATGTCCTTCGGAATTTTCTTGCCTTTTTCAATCATTGTATTGATAAATGACACTGCAATTGAATCTCTAACCGCTACTACTCCATCAATCTTCTTACCTGAGTCCTTGAACAACTCGTTGAAGTGGACAGTGTTAACTGAGATATCACCGCTTGTACGGATGATATTTGTCTCTAAACTGGCTTCCTTCATCGCTTTCATATACCCTGCCTCTTTAAGATCATTAACCATATATTTTCTGGCAGTTGTCAACATGTATATGTTCTTTCTTCCTAATTCGATAAGGCGATTTGTTGCTTCGTAACCGGCTTTGAAGTAATCGATACATACAGTCACAAGTTTATTGTCGTATGGATAAAGTGTGTTGGCTAAAACGATTGGAACGCGATAGTCTTCCTGAATCGTATTGAGCATTGAGTATTGTTCTTCGTTGATTTCGTCATTCATGTACAAGATTCCATCAACTTGAGATGCGACGACATCTTTTAACATTTCTGATTCGCCACGACTTTCATCTTTAAGAACATATAATATCAGCGAATATTGATATTTTCTGGCTTCTACCGCTACTCCATTGACCATTTCGGCAATGGAAGCACGAGTCATATCTGGTACTATTACCGCAACCGATGTCGATTTGCGACTAGCCAAACCTTTGGCAAAAGCATTAGGCTTGTATCCTAATTCTTCTATTACCTTCAAAACTCTGTCTCTTGTCTCTTGTTTTACTTTTTCCGGATTGTTCAAAGTCCGGGACACAGTAGCCAACGAAACACCGGCTTTTAGCGCTACATTATAAATAGTAGCTTTATTCATAATATCAAGACCCTTCGCTATAATATATCTTGTTTATATTCTATCATTAAAAACAAATGCATGCAATAAAATTACATTATTTTACATGGTTTTAAATCATTTTTATTTTTCAGAAAATAAAAGGGACTCGCTCGAGTCCCGTTTTATTAACGTTTTTCCTTGATTCTTGATGCTTTGGCAGAAAGTCCGCGGATGTAACCCAGATGAGCTCTTCTTACTTTACCTCTTCTGACGACTTCGATTTTGTCAATCATCGGAGAGTGAAGCAGGAAAGTCTTTTCGACACCTACTCCGTATGAGATTTTTCTTACGGTGTAAGTCTCACCGATTCCACCGTTCTGTCTCTTGATGCAGAGGCCTTCGAACACTTGGATACGTTCACGGTTTCCTTCCTTGATCTTGATCGATACTTGAAGCGTATCTCCAGGACGGAATTCAGGAATGTCATCACGGAAAAATTCCTGTGTGACTTCTTTCAATAATTGCTGCGACATTTTGGTCAACTCCTTTTTGTGATCCATGTTCTTGGAGTACAGCGGAACATGGGCGTAGATAAATTCTTTTCAGCGTTATGTATTATATCATAGTAAATAGATAAAATCAAACATTTTTTTCCGTTATTTCTTAAGTAGATCGGGACGTCTTTCAGTGGTCTTTTTCAGTTTCATTTCTTCGCGCCATTTGGCTATTTCTTGATGGTTGCCACTAAGAAGCACATCGGGCACTTTCATACCCATAAATTCTCTTGGTTTTGTGTACTGTGGATAATCGAGAGAATCAGTGTAGAAAGAATCATGTTCATATGACTCAGGTGAACCTAAAACTCCAGGTATAAGTCTTGTTACTGAGTCTATAATAGTTAGAGCTGCTATCTCTCCACCAGTGAGAACATAATCTCCAATCGATAGTTCAATATCAACAAGTTCACGAACCCGTTCATCAAATCCCTCATAGTGTCCGCAAATCATGATTATATGTTCTTTTAAGGCTAATTCTTTTGCCGTGGCTTGTTTAAATGTTTTTCCCTGAGGTGTTAACAATATCTTTAAAGCGTTCTCGTTGCCTTCAATGCTTTTCAATGCGTGATAAATAGGTTCTACGGATAATACCATGCCGGCTCCACCACCATAAGGCGTGTCATCTACTGTTTTATGTTTGTTTGTGGAAAAATCACGAAAATTGACAAAGGAGAATTCAATCAAGGAATTCTCTTGGGCTCTCTTAATTATGGATTCGTTAAGTACTGGTGAAAACATCTCTGGGAATAGTGTCAATACAGTTATTTTCATAATAAACCTTCCATTTCTACTATTTCTAGATAATTTTCTTCAAGATTGACTTCCAATACAAATTCATCATGAAAAGGCACGTACGCGTGTTTGCCCGACTCCAATAATATATCTAGATAATCTCCTTGCGGATATCCTTTAACATCATCGACAGAGCCTACCAAAATCCCGCTTTGATAGACATCCATTCCAACTATCTCAGATAGATGGAACTCATCTTCATAAAGCGTTGTCTCACTGTCATCAGTGACGTATAGTTCACAGCCTTTGTATTTTTCTACCTTATTGATATCTTCATAGCCTTTAAGAACCAATACATCTTGAGCGCTAATTTTCCGATAAGACAATACTTGATGCTCCTGATAATTTCGTTCATATAAAATAAATACAGTATTACCTATTCCGAATCTGTCACCTTGAAAATCTGTCAACGATTTAATCTTCAATTCACCCTTTATTCCTCTTGTGCCAACGATATATCCAACTTTTATATAATTCATAATATCCATTTCCTCACATTAGAATTTTATCACAACAACGATGATTTTAAAATAAAAAGAAGTTGAATGCTTCAACTCCTTTATCCTTTGACTGTAAGTTCTCCTGCTTTTTGAAGAGAATATTTCGTTACAACCGGTCCGATTAAACCATAGATTACCGAAGATGCAAGGATGATTGACTTGATTTGAGATCCCATCTCCGCAGATAATATTTGTGTGGCTACCAAACTTAGTCCGATAGCTACACCTGCCTGCGGAATCAAAGATAAACCAAGATACTTTGTGATAATAGAATCTTGTTTTGTGAGAATAGAACCTGTGGAAGCACCAACTATTTTTCCGAGCATTCTGAATATCATATAGATGATTCCGATTACACCAACCGTAGTTAGGACGGTAAAATTAATCTCCGCCCCACTTAATACAAAGAAAGTAATATAGATTGGCGGTGTCACAAAATAAACCAGTCCGTTGACTTCTTCATATTTTGGAGAAAAGTTGGCGAATACCGTACCTAGTGTCATAGCCCCTAAAATAGTGGAACCACCAAACTTGTCAGTTAAGAACACGGTCAAAAATACTGACATGACTACCAAACTAATCCGATTCCCACGTCCTGTAAACCATTTGGTACCTAGAACTAATAGAATTCCCAATCCTCCTCCGATACCTATTGAAATTAAAATTTCGAAGATTGGGTGCATGATTTGCATAAAAATTGAGGCATGAACAATATCAGGATTAATCGCATTCGTTATAGCAATTGCAATTCCAAATAGTATTACTGCGACCGAATCGTCAATCGCTACGACGCTCATTAACATTTCAGTCAGTTTTCCTTTTGCTTTGTACTGCTTTACTACCAACAATGTCGCGGCCGGGGCTGTAGCTGCGGCTATCGCGGCTAGCACCAAAGAGAATCTGAGATTCTCGTTATTCAATTTGCCGATTATCGCAAAGTAAATTAAAAAAGCTGCGAAAACGAAAAGTACAGCCATGGTCGCTTCAAAGAAAGCGACCACAATTGGCTTAGTTCCCACTCGCTTAAAGTATGAGAATTTCATTTCATTACCAATTGAGAAGGCAATGAATCCCAAGGCAACCACAGAAATAAGGTCCAAACTCGGGAAGACGTCTTCTTTCACCAAATTAAGAACGGAAGGACCTATTAACAAGCCACCAATAAGATAACCGGTGGCGTTTGGAAGATGAAGATATTTTGCTAGTTTCCCAGACAAAAGTCCGGCAGCGATAATTATGCCAAGATAGAATAGTACGGTGAGATTCACGGCTAGCAGTTACATCCTCTGATCTCATCAATCGGAACAGTGAATGCAATACCTGTATCCGGCTCTTCCAGACTGCCGCAAATATTATCGATTATCTCGAAAATATCTTTCACTTTGGCATCTTGTACAGCCATCAAGATTACATGAGATTCCTTTCTTGGTTTTGCAAATAATGTTTTAAGCGAACCGATGAAATTCATATCATCGCTTTCAACCAATTTTCTTGCCATTCCTGTTGAATTCAAGATTGTGGCTCCGCTTACTCCTCTTTCTTTCAATTCATGCAAAAACCCATCTAATTGTTCGGTTTTATACATTACAAATACAACTAATTTCATAGTTATTCTCCTTATCGCCGAATATATATTATACTCCGCGCAATTTACAAGTCAAGCAGATAATCACCTATTTTGAAAAACAATATGCATAAAATTCCGGGAATCTTTTTGCCCAGGCAAATTCGTTATGCAAATCGCCTTTTCCCACTCTCATCATTACATTCTCCGAGCCAATTCTTCTACAAATAATATTATGAAATTCTTTCTGTAAAACCATGTATTTGAAACTGAATAAACGATTTTCTTTAGTTCCCATATCATGATAAACCTTTAAAGGAAATTTCATCTCTACGGACTCAAGAAATTCATTCATTTTCTTTCTTAGGCACCAGTAAGCTGGTGAAAAGGCTCCAATGATTGAGAATAAGTCTTGATGTTTGATGCCAAGATATATTGAAATCATACCGCCACATGAACTGCCAGCTATAAAAGTATTATCCCTATCTTTTTTGGTTCGGAATTCTCCATCAACATAAGGCTTAACCTGATTGATTATGAAGTCAGCATATAAATCTGCTTCCGCTCTGATTTCATTTTCGGGAACAGGAATTCTTCTCATGTATTTTATAACTTCTTTTGTTACAAATGGAGAATACTCTAGAATCCTTTTCTTCTCATCGCAATCCATTCCGACAATAATCATGTCCTTTTTTTGTTGATGAAATTCGTCCATGGTACGCATCACTTCCCAAGAAGATCCGCTATAAAATGCTTTATCTACCAAATTCTGTCCATCATGCATATATAAAACCGGATACTTTTTTGTGGAATCGTTATAACCAATCGGTAAAATCACTCTAACATTCTTCTTCCGGTCATCTAGAGAGTCAATCGAAAATTCTTTGACAATCACTCTGTTTTCCATCTCATCACCTCTATTTGATTATACAATAAAATAGATGATTTTTTATATATTCATAATATTTTTATGTCTTTTTGTGTATAATATCTAGTGGGGGAAAGATACAATGAAAAGAGCCTTGAAAATACTATTGATATTATTCGCGACCGTGATTGTGTTCGCGGTCGGTTTTGTCCTAACTTTACAGATTTTTGAATATAGACCTGCAGATACAACTTCTCTTGAAATGGATTATTCTATGGATTATCTGCTTTCAAGTCAAATAAAGGTAGTAGAACTCGATGAAACTATAAAAGTCCTCACATTTAATACTGGTTATGCGTCCTTAAGTGAAACCGAAGACTTCGTTATGGACGGTGGTACAAAGGGAAGGATGGATTCTCTAGAAGAGGTTGAAGCTAATATGGCAGGCATCGCTTCTATTTTGGAAAGGGAAGCTGCGGACATCTATTTGTTACAAGAAGTTGACACCGATTCCAGCCGTTCATACCATACCAATCAATATCTGTATTATCAAGAAATCCTAGGCACCAGTTCAGTGCTTGCATATAATTATCGTTGCATATTCGTTCCATTTCCTTTTGACCCATCTCAGATGATGGGTAAGGTCAATTCCGGAATAGCTACCTATACTGACTATGTTACAAACAGCGCAACGAGAATCCAGTTACCTGGAAGTTTCTCTTGGCCATTAAGGTTGGCAAACCTGAAACGGGCATTGTTGATTACCAGATATTCAATTGAAGATTCTGATGTGGAACTTGTTGTTATCAATGTCCATTTGTCCGCATATGACGACGGCACAATGAGAATTCAGGAGACTCAAGCCTTGCAAGACATCATGCAGGAAGAATATCAAGCAGGAAATTATGTTTTAGTAGGTGGAGATTTCAATCAGACTTTTCCTGAAGCTGTAGACGTTACTTACGATTCTGACTCCGATACTTACACTTATGATTACCTATACGCTTTAAAAGACCCATCTTTATGGCAAGCATATCCGATTGATGGGGACTGGTTTGATGCAAATAATTTTTTGTTTGGTATTGACACAGTTACTCCAACATGTCGTTTATTGAACCAACCATATGATTCAATTAACTTAGAAAACAATCAATATTATGTCATCGACGGTTTCATTGTTTCTGCCAATATCACAATTCAGACAGTGGAAACATTAGCTGAAGAATTTGTTTATAGTGACCACAATCCCGTTGTAATTGAGATACTTCTTAACAGTTAAAAATTTATAAAAAAAATACCGACTATTTGCAATAGCATTTAGTCGGTTTTTTATTTCTATTTATTAATTTTATCTGTTACTGCTTTGGCGAGATTGACGAATTCGCTTGGCATCATCAGCAGAGTTGTGGTATTCTGTTCCGCACCGACTTCTGAAACCATCTGCATTCTTCTAAGTTCCAAAGCCATTGGATCATTAGCTATTTTTCTAGCAGCTTCTGTTAGCTTACCGGCAGCCTCTTGCTCAGCTTCAGCCTTGATTATACGAGCTCTTTTCTCCCTAATGGCTTCAGCCTCTTTAGCCATAGCTCTTTGCATATCTTTAGGAATTTCCACATCTTTAATGTCAATGGACTTGACCTTCAGACCCCATTCATCGCTGATTTTATCAACAATAAGGCTGATTGCCTCATTTATGCTTGAGCGGTTGTTCAAGACCTCATCAAGTTTATGTTGACCTACTACATTACGTAAGGTTGTTAGAGTGGTTTGAGCAATTGCATGTTCATAGTGCTTTACCTGAATTATGGCTTTTTCAGGATGTTCCACGCGATAATAAAGAACTGCGTCAATTCTGATAGTTACACTGTCTCTTGTCACTGTTTCCTGTGCGGGTACATCAAGCGCAATCACTCTCAGATCAACTTTCTTCTTCTGATCTATTGCCGGAATAATCCAATAGAGTCCTGGCCCTTTTACATGTTTGAATCTTCCAAGTCTGAATATTACTCCTCTTTCATATTCATTATCAATCCTAAAACCTGTCAAAAAAATGAGTAAAACTGCGATTCCTATGTATAGGAAAATCATAATATCACTTCCTTCATAAATATTATATCACATGTTATATTCTGCACAAAAATACATAAAATGTTCACTAAAGATAACACATAAACAAAAAACACCATCATTAAGATAGTGTCTTTTTATTAGTAATCTTACTTTTTTTCTCTCTTGAAACAGATGAACCAGTCAAGGCAATACTTGTCTTCAGCTTTCTCCATCATTCTCTCTTTAGCTGTTCCGCATGAGCCTGCCGGAGGGATGATTACGTCTTCTCCTGGTCTCCAGTCTGCCGGAGTTGCAATACCTTCAGCATCAGCTTTTTGTAATGCTTGGATGATTCTTTTGATTTCATCAAAATTACGTCCAGTAGAAAGTGGGTAATAAAGAATTGTTCTGATTGTTCCTTTTGGATCAATCACGAATACGGCTCTAACTGCTTGAGTCGTAGATTGGCTAGGCTGAATCATTCCGTATTTTCTTGCGACATCCATTTTAATGTCTTCAATCAAAGGGAAAGTAACTTCTAGATTTTTCATACCTTTCCATTCTAATTCATGGATTCTTCGGAGCCAAGCTATATGTGCGTAAAGTGAGTCAACTGACAAACCAACTAACTGAGTATTCAACTGTTCAAATTCACCCATCATTCTTGCGAATGTCATGAATTCGGTAGTACAGACAGGCGTAAAGTCTGCTGGATGCGAGAAAAGGATAATCCATTTCCCCTCATAATCTTGAGGGAAATTAATTTCGCCTTGAGTTGTCTTAGCTATGAAACTTGGGGCAGCATCGCCAATTAAAGGCATTCTGTAAATTTGTTCTTCCATTTTAAATCCTCCTATGTTTTATTTTTTACAACTATATTATACTGCTAAATTCTTTGAACTTCAAATATAATGCTTAATATTAAAAACAAATAAAATTAGTTCTATTTTAACCAAATAGGAAACAAATAGGGAGCACTCTTTAAGTAGCTCCCTAGTTGGCTTAATTTTTAATGTTCGTGGTCGTGCCCATGATGAGAATGATGCATGTGCTGCTCACAAATCTCATCATTAGAAACAAGTGTACCATCCAAGTAACTGTTCAAGACATCGATCATGTTCCCGGTAACGCCTAAATAACATTCGACACCTAAATCCTTCAGATTATTAACAGCCATTTTTCCCATATTGCCTGTGATAATGACATCAATGTTGTTGTCCTTTAAAAATTTAGGTAGAAACCCTCTTTGATGTGGCGGATTCTTGATAATTTCCGAACCGGATACATCTTTACCCTCCACATCATATACGACAAAATATTCACAATGCCCGAAATGTTCGGTTATCATATTGTTGTCAACTGCTAAAGCTATTCTCATAATTTCCTCCTGGTAAAATCAAGACTGTCTTTGTTGACGATTTCTAAAGCGTCTGTGACCTAGACATTCTTCACAATCTTCATTGCAAAGGACAACTTCTCCGCCTTCAACGATTATTACTGACCCGTCAATCAATGACTCCGCCACTTTTTTCCTAGCGTTGTTATAGATTCTTTGCACAGTAGTTCTGGCTACATTCATCTGCTCCGCTGCTTCCTCTTGATTATAACCTAAATAATCAATAAGTCTTATTGTTTCCAACTCATCGATTTTTAGTTCGATTTTCTTTAAGGTGTTCATCTTGATGCCTTTTGGTCCAAATACCGAATATTTAGGCATTTCGCAGATGCTTCTAGGTTTTGATGGTCTAGGCATGATCTGTCTCCTTTACGACTTTAATTTTATAATAATAATGGGCATAAGTCAAATAAATTAACAATATATTGAAACTACGCTTCTTGGGTTTTTTGCCGTTCAGAAATCTTTTTGAGCAGGTCTTCATAATATTCCTCTGTTATTACGAACTTTTTATGGAAAATCCAATAAGCGCCTACAATTAGTAAGATCGGCAATATTGTTATAGCTAAACGTAAAATAATTTGCATTGAAACATCAGCCTTGTCTCTAAAGGCAGAGTTCGCCGCATCGTTGATTACCATTTTTACTAAACCTTCATCATCTGGATCGGTATAATTAACCAACTGCAATGCATCGTATACGGAGGCTCTTTCTTCCTCCGTCATATCAATATCATCGAGAATTACAGTACGTAATCCAACATTTGTAATATATGTCTCTTGCTCTTGCTGAGTTGTCAGATTATCAAAAACGTTCTTTTGATATTCCAGTTGTGATACATTTTGACTTAACATATAAATACCACTTACAATTAAGACCAATGTTACAACACCTTGTTGGAGTGCACTTGCTAATTTGGTAACGAATGGACGCAAACTAAAAAGAACTGCTTCGTTCCGTTTACCAGTTTTAAATTCATTGTATTCTATTGTATTTGTCATGTTGACAATAGTAATCATATAGAAAATAGCTTGTCCGCCAAAGACCAATGCACCAAACAAACAGACGGTTATTAGAGAGACTGGTAGAAAAGGAACGAATCCAAGCAAAAGCATCATTAAGTATCCAAAGGTTAGAACAATTATACTGAATCTCATCAAAGTTCTACGCTTGTATTTCTTAGCTATTTGAGCATAGAAACTTTGAATGACAATCGTTGTTACTCCGAATGTTGCGACAAATACCAAAACCATTGATCCGTCATATCCTAATTCCATATAAAAGAAATTATAACCTAAAGCAACTAATAATCCCGAACCGACTGTATATAGCAACAAAGCTAAAGCAGACCATAATAATTGATCATTATTTCTGATTGCTCCGAACATCTGTTTTATACTGACCTTTTCTTCCTTTTCAGGTTCTACTAATCTAGGTTCTTTTACTCCAAAAACAGTCAAGAACGTACAAGCTAGAAAGAATATTACAAATGTTATCGATATTACAGAATATCCTTTCAATGCATTACCCACTGTTGTAAAACTTACTATCGCGTTAGCTAAAAAAGCTCCCACAGCCGCAAACACAACCACAAGCATGGCTATTTGATCACGGTTCTTCTTATCCCTTGCCAGATTTGGCAATAGAGACCAATAAGGTATGTCGTTCAAGGTGAAGGCAATCTCCCATAAGAAATAGATAATTCCAAAAAATATGACGAAATTCCATCCCTCAGGTCGGAAATTAAACATCGCAATTACGGTGATTCCAGTAAGAATGCCGCCAATAAATATCCATGGTTTAAACTTACCCCACTTGGATCTGGTGTTGTCAACAATACCACCCATGATTGGATCGTTGATTCCATCCCAAACTCTACCTATTACAAGCATAATCCCAACAACAGCGAACTGTTCTGGTTCCAAACCGATGGCGAATTGTATATAAACAATCAAAAATGTAGCCACCAATTGATAGATCATGTCTCTACCAATACCACCAAGACTATAAGTCCACTTATTTCTACTTAACAATCTTTTTTCCATGCTTAATAAATCGTTCTTCATAATGTGTCCCCTATTCAGTTAATTATATTATGAAAATTATAACAGTTTTGAAAATAAAAAAACAGTTTCTATACAAATTTTAAAATTTTATTGTATAATATATTGCTGTATTAGAGAGGTAATATATGAGGACAATTCAGTCATACGAAGAATTCACAGAATTAGCCAAACAAGACTTGATAATTCTAATAGCGAAAACTAAAACTTGTGCGGTTTGCACACCGCTTACAGATAAATTAATCGATTTTATGAAAGAGTATGAATCCATCCCTGCTTATCAAGTTTATCTGGAAGACGTATCGCTCTTCCAAGGACAACACTTGGTATTTACTGTTCCTACTATTCTCGTTTTCAGTGAAGGAAGAGAGATTCTGAGAGAATCACGATTCATCGATTTCGCAAAAATCAAAAGATTGTTTGATCTTTTTTTGGGAATCTAATTAATTTAAATAAAAAAAACACGTTTCAACGAGAAGCGTGTTTTTTTATTGAAAATTTAATTATCTGTCAACTCTTGCGTGTGAGAAATCAAGTGATCCAAGAACAGATCTTCCCCAACCAGTTACATAATCTTTGATCAGATAGATATCTGCATAGTAGTATACTGGAATAACAGGAAGCTCAGCCATCAGGATGTCTTGAGCTGCATACAATTTTTCGAAGTGAGTTGCGATGTCTGTTGTAGATTGTGCATCTGCCATCAATTGATCGAATTCTTCGTTGCTCCAATTAGGGTCATTGTATGCGTTGCCAGTTGTGAAGATTGCTAATAGACCAGCAGGATCCATGAAGTCAGTTAACCAACCGCCACGAGCGATTTCATAGTCGCCGTTTTCTCTAGTATCTTGGAAAACTGCCCAGTCTTGGTTTTGAAGTACTACTTCGATACCAAGAACTTGTCTCCAAGATTCTTGAACCATTTCAGCGATAAGTTTGTGACCTTCAGATGTGTTGTAAAGAACTACAGTTCCTTCCAAAGCATCTATCAGAGCTGCTGCATCAGCATATCCCATTTCTGTAGCTGCTTCTGCGAACAGAGTTACAGCTTCGTCAAATTTGGAATCATCAGTAGGAATACCATAATCTCCACATTCTTCTGCGAAGTCATTGCCTTCGTTGTCAATAAATCCACCAGGAACGAATCCAGTTGCAGGAACTTGTCCAGCTGCTAAAACTTCAACGATTGCTGAACGGTCGATAGCGTAAGTCAAAGCTGTACGTAACTTAACGTTTTCGAACATTGGATCGTCCATATTGAAGTTGTAGTAATAAGTACCTAACAATGGGAATACATGGAATTCAGGTGATTCTGCGATCAATGCACTAACCATTGCACTTGGTACAGTAGGAAGAACATCAAGGTCGCCAGCTGTGTATTTTACATAAGCAGTAGTTTCCAAGTCGATGAAGTCGCCATTGATTTGATCAATGTAAACTTCTTCAGCATTCCAGTAATAAGGGTTCTTAACCAAAGTCAGACCAACACCAGCTTCATATTCAGAAAGCATGAATGGTCCATTGCAAACTACGATCTCAGGATCTTTTGCCCAGATTCCTTCGGCTCCAGCTTCAACAGCTGTTTGGTTAACTGGCATAAAATGATAGAATGCCATTAAACTTACGAAGTAAGGTGTAGGGTAAAGAAGATTAACTTCGATTGTGTAGTCGTCTGGTGCAGAAATCTCTACATCATTTAGATCTCCACCATCATAGACAGCCTCTAAAGCGCCAACGATGTTAGTGTATTCCCAAATCCAAGAATACTCACTAGCTGTTGCAGGATCCATACCTCTTAACCATGAATAGATGAAATCATCAGCAGTTAAAGCTGTACCATCGCTCCATTGAGATTCTCTCAAATGGAAAGTGACAGTCAAGCCATCTTCTGAAGTTTCCCAAGATTCAGCGATTCCAGGATAGATAACTCCACCGACTTCACGTACTAAACCTTCGAATGTTTGGTTGATAACGTCTCCACCATCAGAAGCACCATTTAAGGTTGGGTCGATAGTTTGAGGGTCAGCACCAATATTCCAGTTTAGTATCATTGGTTGCTGTTCAGTAGTATCAGTTGACTGTTCTGTACATGCAACAACAGCAAATGAAATTACTAAAGCAGTCAATACTAACAAAAACTTTTTCATTATTTTTCTCTCCTCCATAAAATTTTTTATATCTAAGCACGTTCTGTGTTAAATATTATTGATTTCTTTCACAAAGTGGCAGGCTGTGAAATGGCCTGGTTTGATTTCAATCAATTCCGGATCTACCTCGCGGCATTTGTCTTGTGCGTATTGGCATCTTGATGCAAAACGACAACCAGGTTTTGGATTGATTGGATTTCCGACATCTCCTTGCAAGATGATTCGTTTGTCCCTGATGGAACTACGCGGATCAGGAATTGGGATAGCGGACAATAGAGATTGAGTATAAGGGTGTAGAGGATTGTCGTATAGTTCGTCACTCTCCGAGATTTCCATCAATTTACCCAAATACATTACTCCGATGCGATCGGAGATGTGTCTGACCATTGAAAGGTCATGTGCAATAAACAAATAAGTAAGGTTGAATTCTTTTTGAAGATCTTCCAGCATATTTACTACCTGAGCTTGGATTGAAACGTCCAAAGCGGAAATAGGTTCGTCACAGATGATTAGGTCAGGGTTAATGGCTAAAGCTCTGGCAATACCGATTCTTTGTCTTTGTCCGCCGGAAAATTCATGCGGATAACGGCTGGCATGCTCACGTTTCAGTCCAACAACTTCGAGCAGTTCAAATATTCTGTTTTGTCTTTCTTCGCCTTCATAAAGGTGATGAGTGTCAATACCTTCACCGATAATGTCGGTTACGGTCATTCTGGTATTCAAGGATGCATATGGATCTTGGAAAATCATTTGGATTTTCTTTCGATATGGGAACATTTCTTTTTCATTAAGTGTTGATAAATCAACGCCTTCAAAAATGACTTGACCGTCTGTAGGCTTATAAAGTCTGATAATTGTTCTTCCGGTTGTTGTTTTTCCACATCCGGATTCACCAACCAAACCGAAAGTCTCGCCTTTGTAGATGGAGAATGTAACTCCATCAACAGCCGTCAAGATTTTCTTTTTAGCTCCATGACCGCCTAGGTCGAAATGTTTTTTCAAATTGATAACTTCAAGTAATGGTTCTTTCGAAAGGTTCTTCTTTTCTTTAGCCATTGATGTCCACCCCTTCCGTAGGTTCTTCAAAGATCTCATCGCTTTTTACAAAGCCTTCGACAACAGGAGCATTTTTGTCATGCAACCAGCATGATGCATACTGTGTTTCCGAAATCTTAAACAGAGGTGCAGCCTCCTGGAGGCAAACTTCCATTGCATATTTACATCTCGGTGAGAATGGGCATCCTGTCGGAGGTTTCATTAAATCCGGAGGTGACCCTTCGATTGGTTGCAGACGCTTCTTGACACCAGATTCGGGTCTTGGAACCGACTGCATCAATCCCATTGTATATGGATGTTGCGGTTGTTCATAAAGACTTATGATATCCGCCTTCTCCATAATCATTCCACCATACATGACGATTACTTTATTACATACTTCAGCAATTACACCAAGGTCATGAGTAATAAATATAATTGATGCGTTGATATTATCCTTAAGATTCCTTAACAAATCGAGAATCTGCGCTTGGATTGTAACATCCAATGCGGTAGTCGGTTCGTCAGCTATCAAAAGTTTTGGGTTGTTAGCCAAAGCCATGGCAATCAGAACTCTCTGTCTCATACCCCCGGAGAACTCATGAGGATAACTCTTGAGTCTAGCTTCCGGATCAGGAATATTGACCAAATTCAATAGTTCAATTGCTCTGTCTTTTGCTTCTTGCTTCGTCATATTTGAGTGAGCAAGGATTACTTCCATGATTTGGTTTCCAATAGTGAAAACCGGATTAATGGAAGTCATTGGGTCTTGGAAAATCATTGATATTTCTTTTCCGCGATATTTGTTTAATTCATTGTCTTTAAGTTTTGTCAAATCGACTCCGTCGAATATGACTTTACCATGAACGATTCTTCCTGGGTCGTCAACCAATCCCATAACCGAGAGTGATGTAACAGATTTACCGCTTCCGGATTCTCCAACAATACCCAAGATATCTCCTTTGTTAAGTTCAAAACTGATGTTTCTAACAGCCTGTACTTCCCCAAGGTGAGTAAAGAATGATGTCTTCAGGTTAATAACTTCTAGTATTTTCTCTGCCATCTGACTCACCCCTGTCTCAATCTTGGGTCAAGAGCTGCACGCAGTCCGTCACCAAGGAAATTAAACGATAATACAGTTAAACCAATTGCCAACGAAGGCAATACCAATAAATAAGGTTGGGTTTGCAGCATCGAAATGGCTTCATTGGCCATTGTACCCCAAGATGCTTGAGGTGCAGAAATTCCGATACCGATGAAACTTAAGAATGCTTCAGTAAAAATAGCTGTAGGAATCATC
Organism: uncultured Bacillota bacterium; assembly: GCA_937862575.1. Classification (GTDB taxonomy): domain Bacteria; phylum Bacillota_I; class Bacilli_A; order Izemoplasmatales; family Hujiaoplasmataceae; genus 4572-104. The sequence continues at coordinate 2,691 of CALMFM010000087.1, read as the reverse complement.
ATTGTCAATGAAACCAAGATTGGTCCTAAAGCGTTAGGAATCAGATGTCGAGAAATAATTTTTCCTTGACTAACTCCGATAACCCGAGCAGCCAAAACGAATTCTTGATTCTTCAAACTTATAATCTGTCCGCGGACAAGACGGGCCATACCGACCCAATAGACCGATCCTAACGTTAAAATTATAGTCCATATATTAGATTTATTCAATAATACCATCAATAATATAACATAAATCATCAATGGAATTGAGTTTATGATGTCAACTATTCTCATCATGACTTCGTCTACAGCTCCGCCTCTAAACCCGGAAACACTACCATAAGTGACTCCGATAAACAGATTAACCAAAGCGGCGATGAATGCTACAGTCAACGAGATTCTAGCACCATACATCAATCTTGCAAGCACGTCTCTACCAACATGGTCAGATCCGAGCAAGAATGTTTTATTCCAAACTGTTTTTGTAGGTTGTTCTACAGTGTTATCCAAATAAGTGACGGTATAATCGATGTCTCCGTCTGGCTCATAGACACGATAATGATAATCAATCGCTACTAAATCACCTTCATACTCATAATAATAAATCTTGTTAACGAAGTCTTGAATTTGCAAATCCAATCTACGTATAATATGTCCATCTTCTGATATCAGTAAAAGCTTGTAATCATTATTAAGAAAAACATAATATTCATCAGTAATTTGATACACTTTCATGGTTGGTGGTGATAAACGCAATTCATCTTGTTGTTCATAATATGTGTAAGGCGTAATGAATGGCCCTACTATTCCGAATAACATAATGAATATTACGCCCACCAAACCAATCATTGAAAGTTTATTGGCTTTCAGCCTTCTCCAAGCATCCTTCCAATAAGTCAAGCTCTCTCTGATTTGTTCCTTGTCCAATTTTTTGGACTTATCCACAAAATTAAAGTCTCTCATGCTAGTCTCCCTGCTTCTTTCCTAATCTAATTCGTGGATCAATCCAAGAGTAAGCTATGTCTACTAACAATACCATTACGATATAGATAGCCGCATAGAACATTGTGACACCCATAATCATGGTGTAGTCTCTATTTCCAACACTGTCCACATAGTATCTACCAATACCGCCAAGCGAGAATACTTTCTCGATTACGAACGAACCGGTAATTACAGCTGCAAACATAGGTCCTAGATATGTTACAACAGGAATCAAAGCGTTCTTTAAAGCATGTTTGTACAATACTCTGACTTTTGATAACCCATTGGCTCTTGCGGTCCTCATATAATCTTGTCTCAATATCTCGAGCATACTACTTCTTGTCAAACGCGATACGAACGACAAGGAATAGAAACTCAAGGCGAGCACAGGTCCAATATATGATGACCAATGATCAAGATCGGTTGCATCGACCCATTGTAATGACCCTGCAAAAATCGACACATACAATGTAGCCACGACGAATCCAGGAATTGTAACGCCAATGGTCGCTATGAACATGGCAAGCTGGTCAACCCAAGTATTCTGTTTTAGGGCTGATACAATTCCGATTGGGATTCCGATGACTATAACGAACAATGTCGCCAAGGCACCAAGTCTAAGACTAACCGGGAATTTCAATATTATTTGTTCTGTGACACTTACTCCTAACTCTCTATAAGAATATCCGAAGTCAAACTTAATCATGCCGATCATGTAATCAATGTATTGCTTCCAAATCGGATCATTAAGATGATACTTTTCTTCAAGTTGAGCCAAAATCTCAGGCGCTAGTGGTCTTTCTCTTGCGAACGGTCCACCTGGCATCAACTTCATCATAAAAAAAGTTAAGGTACCAATAATGAACAATGTGAAAATTGCCGATAAAATCCTCTTAATATAGTAATTATTCATTCGGTTTCCTCCAATATATCTCCTCTATATTATTATGATTTATACCACATTTACACGATTTTTACAATATAAAAAAACCAAAAGTGGGATGAAAATGAGACAAACAACAATTAACAATCAGTTTTTTGTCAAAAACGCATAGATTGAAACAAAAAACATTAAAATGACTTGAAAAACCCTCACAGACGTCATCAAAAATAATCATATATATTTATCTTGACAATATTTTATTATCTTAATATAATTACATATACATAATATTTTTATTTTGTTGAGGTTAAAATTATGCTTCTTTCGATAGCTCTAATACTACTGATAAGTCTATCGCTTAATGTTATTTTCGAAAAATTGAGAATTCCTGGATTGATTGCTTTTATGATTACCGGAATTTTACTTGGAGCTTACGTCTTTAATTTGATTCCTCAGGAAATAATATCAATATCGCCTGATCTTCGTGAAATCGCATTGATTGTCATATTATTAAGAGCCGGTCTTAGCTTGGACCTTAAGGATTTGAAAAAAGTAGGAAGGCCAGCAATATTGCTGAGTTTCGTACCGGCAACGGCCGAGATTGTTTTCATTGGCTTCATTTCTCCGCTTCTATTCAATATTACCTTAATTGAAGGTTTGATGCTTGGTAGCATCATCGCTGCAGTTTCACCAGCAGTTGTAGTGCCAAGAATGATTGAACTGATTGATAAGAAGATCGGAAAAGATAAACAGATTCCACAAATGATATTGGCAGGATCTTCAATTGATGATATATATGCAATCGTTATGTTTACAATTTTTTTACAAGCATATCAGACCAGC
>CALMFM010000086.1 GCA_937862575.1 uncultured Bacillota bacterium | reverse complement strand
TTGGTTTATCAGAGAATAAGGAGCGCAACATGAGCAACATAACCATAAACCCAAAACTCAGTGCACAGCAACGACAACAGTTAGGTGAGTATTTGGAATTTGCCAAGCCAAGAACTATTGAAGAGGCTAACAGGATTGGTCAGCAATACCTTAAGGATATGGCAAAAGGTTCTGAAGAAAAATTCTATCTAAATCCTCTGGGTTATGTAACCCCCAAAGCCAAATCCAGAAAAGGGGTTTTGGCCAAGGTGATTATGTCATGTCAAGACTGCCATAAGACATATCCGGTGATTGAAGTTCCTGGTGAAGGATTGTTCAGCAAAACCAAATGCCCGTTCTGCAAGGGCGCAAAGGTGACTTTTGAGAAAGCATACCGATGTGATATAAAAGGTCGGATACTTGATAATCCAAGGCCAACCGGATTTGTTCTGGATTCAAGCAAAACCAAAGCAGGTGCCGCTGCCAGAATTGCTGAGCTAAAGAAACACGGAATTGAAGCTATTGCCCAGCCGGTAAAGTATACAAATGGCAGACAAACATGGGTTGTCTGGAGAAGAGGTGGGGTTCCGATGTATAGGAAGAACCCCAAAGAAATTGGTGGATCACCAATGTGGAAAAGGACTGCTAAGAAAGTCATGAACCCATTTAGTCCAAACGAGGTGTGATAGTTACCTTCTGGTTGCGTAAATGTCCCCTGTCTGGGAACGAAGTGACCGGACTGAAGTAGATCTTGGTAGGAGGAACCAATATGAAACGAAATAGCAAAAGTGAGCAGATGACCAGAGTACATCCTCTGGCTATTGAAGCTAAGAAAAAGTGGAAAGAGGATATCAAGGCTGGACATGGTGCTGGCGAAGAGTACTGGGCTGGATATGCCGGGGCTGCTTTTCTGATGAGCAATCCGACAAAAAAGTGTCCATATTGCAGGAAACCACTTAAGCAGGCAATTACAAATAGAAAGAACAAAACATACATCTGCATGAACGAAAGCTGTCCTGCTTATGCTGAGTACATGGTTCCAAAATCCAAATGGGGTAATCCTACCAAAGCTTGGCATGAGAACAGACTAAGGCAGCTAAGAAACCTTCCAACCGATTATATGACAGATTGGGAGCGTGGAAACATGGTCGGTAGGATTGATGAGGAAAGAGGTTCAATTGAACAGTACAAAGGTAAAGTTCATGAGCCGACATTTGAGGAATATGGTAAGGCTACAACTGCCTGGACTAATCCCAGAAAGATGTGATCTACCAGAGTGATGAAAGGCCGGAAGTACTTCTATGCTGGTAGAACTATTTATATGTCGAAAGCGTTATCAGTCATGAATTGGCTTAGGCACAAAGGGATTGGAACAGCATTATCTAAGTCAAAGGGAAAAGGGTTGCTTATCTGGTCTACAGAGCCGGTCATGTTGGATTTGACTGAACCAATAACTGCATCAAATCCAATACTTGAGAGTCTTGGCGCTGGAATAATTGCAGGTGTTGGTTTTGGAACTGGAATGAAAGCTGTAAATAAGATGTTTGGTGATGGAAAATGAACAATACTGAATTAACCAAGCTGGTTGATAGTCAACCTATAACTTCTTCTCAGAGGGATACCATCAAAAAGCTGGTTAGCTCAGGTATATCTATTTCTAGTATAACAAAACCAACAAATAACGGATTATTGAAAATAAAAAGCAGTCATGGTGATTATTTCATTGACACAAACGGAAAAATACTTAAGAATGTAATCAAGGCAAATAGCCTGGCAGGTCTACCAAGAGTAGTGACCAGCAAATGCCCGTCTTGTGGTGAGATGCAGTCATTCCCAAGATGGAACATATATATAAAATGTAGGAACTGTGGAGCTAATCTCCGACACGTAACCCTTAAAGGAGGAAACTAATGATAGACATAGCCAAGATAAAGAAGCAACCAATCTTTACCGCAGGACAGTTGACTGTTATTGGTGTATTTGTTCTTAGCCTTCTACCGTTAATCGGTGACGATGAAGGTGGAAAGATGAACATTTGGCAATTTTTAGCCAAAAAATACCCACCAGATACGGACTATTAAAACGGCCGGAATCTAGTGAAGATTTATAAGAAGGTATGACAATGTTCGAAAAGATTGCTAGGAACCCGATAACAAGAAAAGCAGGAAGCTTACTTGCTCTGGTTGGAGTAGTGGCAATTGTTGCTTTGATAGTCAAGAAGCGAATTGATGGAAGATATTGCCCAATGTATTCAGCTGGTGACAAGATTTGGTACACGGCTCCGAACGGTAACGTTGAGGGTCTTAGTATTCTGAGCGTAACTAAGACCACCAAAGGGTGGGTGTATGAGACCAGTAAAGACATGTCTGAGTACTGGAACCCATTAACCAAAAATGTCTATTTTACAAAAGAAGTTGACGAATCCAATATCAATAGAGAGGATTCATTCTATAGTTTTAGTTAAGGCGGCTAAGGCCTTAAAATAAACAGGAGGTGCAAAATGGCTAAATTCGGTGTTAGGGCTGTAGATGTTCACAGCTACAAACGAAAAGTCAAAGGGAAAAAGACCAAAGTCAAGGTAAAGGCTTACAGTAGAACAAAGGGCAACTAGCCTGACGGTCAAGACCGTCGAAAAACATGGGAGTTGACGGAGCTGGTTATGGGATCTTTGCTACTGGGTTTTGAGCTAGCCAGTAGTTTTCTGCCCAACTATCCGGACTGACCAACTGGATAGACAGGCTCCGTCGACCCCACCAACAAGAGGTGAGTATGAGCAAGAGCATAACAAAATATAAACCAGAATCGAATGTCCTTCCATATTTATTCATCGGGCTAGCGCTGGTTGTTGTCGTGTTTCTTGTACTTAGAAACAAACAAGGAAATGGTCTGCCTGCCGGTAAGTACACCAATGCTGAAGAATGGGAGGTCAAATACTCGGCTGACGGTCTTCCTACCAAGATAGTCATTCATAGGAATGCAGTCAGGAGCTAATACGACCTGAAACGGCGGTGTTTATAAGATGTCTGAATATGATAATACCAATAATCTACCAGAGATTATTCAGGATGGTCAAAAGATATCATCTGAGCGGATTGACCCAAATGTAATGCAGTTAATATTCCAGGCGGCTCAGACCGCTCAGATGGTTAAGTTAAGAAAGTTAGAAGAGAGTAAGATTCCTTTGGGCTTGCTCTCAAAGTCATATGTAGCCACTGAAGAAGTCAAAGTAATCGATCTGGATCCACCCTGGATATCATTTGTCCTTCGAAATGTCGGGCCTGGAGATGTAGTTATCAGACTAAACGAGCTTGAAGGTGATATATCTACAGAAGCTCCGATTTCCAGTGGTTCAGATTTTAGTATTGACCATGAATACCCAATAATAAAGAAGATCTATATTGCCACAACGTCTGGCTCTGCAGTAGTAAGATTATTCGGGGAGCAAGGAAAATGGGTGGTGTAAATATACATTCACAGACCAAGATTGATAATACACCAGTTGAAGACGTAACAGATCGTGGTATAAGCTCAGGTTGGGCTTATGACCATATTACTGAGGCAGATCCACATACACAATACAGGCTGGAAAGTGAAGACCATGACCACTCCTCAACTGGACTACAAGGAGGAAACATTCCAGGAACTTCTGTTGTATTGGAAAAGCTTGGAACGTCGACATATGACGATGCTCAGGACTTTGCCAATTCATTTGGGGCTTGTGGTCGAAAAACCGGTGGGGTTATATCCGATGCTGGTAGCAGCTATATTGCCGTAACTGCTGGTACAGGGTTTATCAAAGCTACAGATGATGATAATGCAACTCTTATGTTTTTCGATTGGCCAGCCCCTTCCAACATAGCTATACCGGCCAACAGTACAAGGTACATAGGAGTTGAATATAATTCTGGCACACCACAGGTCGTGTCAAGAACAACTGATACTTGGGACTTAGACACCGAATTTTCGCTCGGTGTGGTTGTAAATGACACTCTTAACAGTGCTTCAGTTCTTCATATACTCAATAATCCTTGGTGGGTAACAGATGGAACCACCAATATGCTCGAAAGATTCCGGGCAGAAGGACATATAGTCAGGGACAAATATATCGGTGGATTAATGTTGTCTGTCACTGGCACACGATGCGTAGCCGTAACAGCTGGAACATTATGGTCTAATGTAAACGAGTTTCTTATATCTGCAATTGATACCAATGTTTCTGGAACAGTTGAGTTGTATTGGTACAGCTCAATCAATGGTTGGCAATATAGTGATATAACTCAGTACTCAGTTACACAATGGAACGATATAACTCAACCGGTTTTGCAGACAATTAGTAATAATAAGTACTGCAATATCTGGGTCTATATTGAAGCTGATGATAAAGAAATAACCTTATTATATCCACAGGCTGAATATGTATCGGCTTCACTAGCTGCCGCTGCCTCAGCTCCGTCTACTCTTCCACCTCATTTGTTAGTTAATGGTATTCTGATAGGAAAAATAGTTATAAAGCAAGGCGAAGATATTCCGATAGCAGTGTTAAGCGCTTTTACAAATGTGTTTAGCACTTCAGTTGTATCAGATCATGGAAACCTGGCTGGGTTAGCCGATGATGACCACACCCAATATTTACTTGTGGACGGAACACGGGCAATGAGTGGTGATTTAGATTTTAACCTTAATGAGGCACATGACATGGCTATCCATAATATAAGCTCATTCATTAATGAACCAAGCAGTGGAAAAATTATACTTAATACCAGTGACAATGGACTATATTACTGCATAAGTGAAGTATAATGGCGGCAGGATGTATCAGAATAACAATATCATCTGGAACAGTTGGAAGTGATTTAACAAATTTTCCAATATACCTGAATTTGAGTTCTTCTGCCGGAACATCAAGCCAAGACCTGACTACCATATTCAATGCTCTTGGCAGTAATAAGTACAAATTTGGAATCTTTCTGAGTGATTTTGTTACCCAATGTTATGTTGAGATAGTCTCATGGGATGAAACCAGTGAAGTTGCCGAAATTCACTTCAGAGCTCCTTCAATTCTGACTGCAAGTAACAATAATTTCTATCTTGTATACGATTCTTCAATGGCAGACAATACAACATATGTTGGCATAACTGGCAGTGTTCCGGCACAGACCGTCTGGAGCAACAGCTATGCAGTTGTCTATCATATGAATGATGGAACTGGTGGCTTAATTGAAGATAGTACACAGTATGGGAATGATGCCACCAAAACTGGTGTGTCGTTATCAACTGAAGTAACCGGTAAAATAGGTAAGGCACAGAGATTTGACGGTGTTGACCAAGCTTTACTGGCAGCACACGCCGCTTCACTTAATCTCACATCAGGAATGATAGAAGCATGGACAAAACCACAAAATGCTACAACTGATGGTTACGTAGCAGCCAAAGGTAATCCAGGAGCTGGGTATTACTATAATACCAGATTCGTTGGTTCTTCGAATGTAATAGAATGGGCAGCGGCAAGTGCTGTTCAGAGTAGTAATGTATTCACCGATTTCGGTGTATGGGTCATGCTTGGAATGTCATTTGCATCAACTAGTTTGGCTTTTTACAGGAATGGTGTTGCGGCTGGAACAGGTACATTGTCTACCGCACCATCAAATAATACAGACGGTCTATACATAGCCACAAGAATGGGTGGATCCACTCCAGCTCACTTTTTTGATGGTGATCTGGATGAGATAAGAATATCATCAGTCACAAGAACAAGCTCATGGCAAAATGCAACGTATTTAAGCTGTAACGACACACTCTGTACCTATTCACCTTTTAAGTGGAAACACATAATAACCAGTGACATCCTAGTTGCAACTTTGTTGGCAGATCCATCATTCACTACAAGTGCTGGGAGGACACAAGTGTTTTTGAAAAGTATAACCAATGCGGCAAATGCTGGAGACGTCACTGTAGCTACAGTTACCACAGAGTCGTGTTTAATTAAATCCATTGTTGTTAAGGCTGTATCTGCATCACAGGCAGACTTATCGAACATAGCGATTTATGGAGGAGACGGAAAAATAGTAACTTTTATATCATCGGTTGATGGAGATGTAGCTAATCTCGACGAGGTAGATGAGCAGGTATCCTGGACTGGTGCAGTTGAACTGGGGGCTACAAAGACTATCATAGCTACCCTGACCGGAGTTGGAGCTACAGCAGTAGATCTTTTGGTTACCATTGAGTATATGGCATGTGAAGATGGCGGATACCTTGCATAACAGGAGGCTTATATGCCAATAGGAATAAACGGGATTGAACCAAAATTTGGGCGTACAACTACTGCTCTTGTTGCCGCTTATGATGCTCCTTTGACTACCAAACTTCAAGCTGATTTTGTATGCGATGGAACTGCTGACAATGCTGAAATACAGTCAGCAATTGGTAGCGGAAACAGAAAAATCATGCTAAGCTCTGGGCATTTTAACCTGTCTTCAGCTATAGACATTGGATTTGAGAACCTTGATATATCTGGAATGGGCATAGACGTGACTACCATAAAACCGGTTGGTGGAATAGATGCGTTTTCAAATACGGCTACAAGTGTCTATAGCATAAGTGTATCTGCTCTGACTATTGATGGTGAAAACCAGACAGGAAATACCAAGAGTGGTATATATGGAAACAGAATAGGTCTTAACTGTAGGAATATAAAGGTATACAGGGCTTCTGGAACCGGCTTAAAATTTGATTGTGCAAGCTCTGTTTTATACAAACTCGATATCGATAACATTAAACTCGATAGTTTAGCCGGAAATGATGGTATTAGTGTTGAAAACACTGGTTTTGTATCTATCAAGAATATCGACATCAAAAACCACACTGGTGGAACTGGAGTAATACGGGTAGTTGGTGGATCCAGCCAATATGCTTCACCTGGAAATGTTCTTATCTCTAACGTATCTGCCTATAACGTGTCTGGCCCGAACGCTGTAGTCTTTGTTTGTTGTCCTCGTGAAAACAAAGTCACTGTTCAGAACGTTGACGTTTATCTGGCTGCCTGTATGGGTATACAGGTTCTAGGTGGAACAAGCAAGGCCAATGCACCATGGGTCGATGTTGATCTAATCAACTTTTCTGGCCGATATGTTAGAGAAGCAGGAATCTCACTTGATTATATCAGAGGCGTTCGCGTGACTGATTGTTCCAAGATAGGTCATTATGGTACATCAAGTGAAGGTGCCAACGAAGGTGAAGGTCTTGACATTGTAAACAGTTCTGATATAGTTGTTACTGGTGGAAACTACTCTCATAACGATGGTGCTGGAATAACGGTTTGGAACAGTGATAATATAGTAATAAACAGAGCTATGATTATGAACAACGGAGCAAATCTGACTGGAGATTCCAGTGAATCTGGTATACGGGTTAGATACTGGGATGGAACATGCTCAAATATTCATACCATTGGCTGTATTGTAATTGATAACCAGGCTACTGCTACCAACTCACTTACCGGAAATGCCAATTCCGGACAAAAAGCTATACCAGTAACAGATGGCACACTGTTCTTTAGGTTCCAGCGGGTTCAGTTGGTTGAAGGAGCTACAAACGAGTATGCTGAAGTGGACTATGTTTATAACAACACGGTATACGTAAGATCAAATCTAACTAATTCATATACCAGTTCTGCCACACTTCAAGGAATAGCTACCCAGCGTACCGGCATAATAGAGTTATCATATGGGACAGGAAGCATAAGCGGTCATGTAATTGATGGAAACATGCTTTCTGGAAACTATGAGGCACAAATAACTACCATAGAAAGCAGTACAGTTGTTCGAAACAATAGTGGTGCAGGAACTGAAGACCAGTCAATTCTTAACTCAATAATAACTGCTCGTGGGGACATGATATATGGTTCAGCAGCTAACACACCAGCAACGTTATCACCTGGAACAGCTGGGCATGTACTTACTTCTGGTGGAGCTGGTGCAGATCCAAGCTGGGCTAATATGTCTGATGTATACGTCAGGTTAGATGGAAGTAATGCCATGACTGGTAATCTGAATATGAATGGTAACCAGGTGGTCGACATGGCTTTGCATTCTGTAGCGAATGATACTGAAAAATCAGCTATAACCCCAAAGAAAGGTAAAATGCTGTATCAAACGGACACCAATGCTGTCTATATTTGTACAGCAACCGAATAGGAGGAAATATGATACTGCTCAATTTAAATCCTGCCAAACCAACAACGGTTTGGGATATCTGTTTTGGTGGAAACCCAAACAAGGGTGAAGTCCCAAAACTGGTTATCGATACTCCGAAAGCATTGCAAGTAATTGTTGATGAGAGCAAACAGCAAATAATCATAGTAGAGGTGAAGTAATGGCAGTAACATGGGAAAAACTGGCATGGGAAAAAGATGTTGTGACTAAGTCACTATACACGGCAGCCGGAAGTCTGATAACTTCATCGGCAGCCGGAATACCGGTTGAGCTCGTCGCTGGAACAAATGGTTATGTTCTTCAGATCGACACCGGAACCCCTGTATGGGCTGACCCGGCAGGATTTGCGGTAGCCAATCATGCAACTACCCATAAGAATGGTGGAACAGATGAGATTCTTCTGCATGAGCTTGGTGAGCCAACATCTGCGGTTGATTTCGATGGTCAGGAAGGACAAAACTTTGTGGTTCATACAGTTGCCAATGCGGCCGCAAGGCCAACAGCAAAAGTTGGAAAAATGATATTCCAGTCTGACGAACTAGCCTTCTATGGGTGCACTTCAGATGCGTAGAATTGAAAATCCAGAAAGAATCGATCAGTTCAACCGAGATATTACCAACCTTATTGATAGTACCGATCTTAATCCGATTGAAATAGTTGGTGTCCTTAACATGGTCATTCTTGGCCTGACCAGAGTATTATCATCTAATGCGTCTTTTGGTGGTTCTGAGGTAAGCACCGGAATTGTGACCCAGACCGAGAATGGTGACGTTGCGGTTGGAACAATATCAGCAAAGGAGTAGCCAATGGCAATAGTATGGGATAAATTGGCATGGGAAAAAGACGTAATTACCAAAGCGTTGCTCACTGAGCAAGGTGATATAATATACGCTTCTGCCGCTTCTACTCCTGCCGCTCTTGCCCATGGTGATATTGGAGACGTTTTAACCTCTGGAGGACACGGAGCTAATCCATCATGGGCAGCCCCATCTGGCGGTTCTGTTGACTACCAGTTGTTTACTTCTTCTGACACTTGGACTAAACCTGCTGGATGCACTATGGTGCTGGTTGACGTTATCGGCGGCGGGGCGGCAGGTAATGTAGGAAGTAGTTACAATGGTGGGTCCGGAGGAACCGGTGGTGGTGGTGGTGCAAGATGTAAAGTAATCCTTCCGGCATCTATTCTTGGAAGCACCGAAACTATTACTGTAGGATCAAGTTCATCCAGTGGAAATGGAAATTATTCTTCGTTTGGCTCAATAGTCAGAGCCAATGGTGGTTCTAGAACCAGTTATTATGGCGGAAGTATTGGTACCACGGTTCCAGTATCGACCACAGATATAGATCAAGGAGGATCGAAAGGATCCACGGCTGCTTCAACTGTAGGATCAGCTGGATTATCATCAGAATGGGGTGGAGGATCTGGTGGTAGAGCTTCTACGTCTTCCAGTAGTAGCACAAATTACAAAGGTGGAAAATCTTTCTGGGGTGGTGGTGGTGGTGGTGCTGGTGGTAGCTACTATAGTAGCACTGGATCTGGAGGAGCAGGTGGAGGAGTTCTGGACTGGGGGAATGGTGAAGGAGGAAATGGTGGAAGTACAAATGGAACTGCTGGTGTAGATGGAGATCTAATTAAGTGTGGAGCTGGTGGTGGTGGAGGAGGATCTAAATATCATGCTAACGGTGGAAATGGTGGTAATGGTGGAACTCCAGGGGGTGGTGGAGGTGGTGGAGGATCTGGATATGATCCAACATATACTTACCCAGCCAACGGTGGGACTGGTGGGGCTGGTGCTAGAGGGGAAGTAAGGGTATGGGCATGGTAAAATGAAAAAAGCAATTATTAGGAAATTAGACGGTTACGTTATAAATGTAATTGAGATAAACGAAGGGGCTAAATATGAGCCATCTTCTGGTTGTTATCTACTTGACGAAAAAGCAAGTGAAAAAGCATCTATTGGAAAAATATATTCCAATGGTGAATATACTGATGCTCAAATAGAGCAACCAAAAACTGATGAGACAATACCTATAGAAGAATGGACATCACTTGACAATAACTCCAAGCTAGATATTATTGCAAAAAAGCTTGGTCTAATCCATGAGACTGAGACAAAC
>CALMFM010000085.1 GCA_937862575.1 uncultured Bacillota bacterium | reverse complement strand
GACGGCATTTATTCCTATTTATGCATTCACTATCGCTATTTTACTTTATGGTGCTGCTATCAATTACTATATTTACTTGGTGACCGGATCTCATACTACCGAATTGTTGATAATGGCTTTCTTCGGAGTAGTGGCATTGACCATGATAGTATATGGACACTTTTTCGGAGATACTTTCAGAACCGAATCCAACGGAAGAAGAATTGCGCACTTTATCTTCCTGATAGAACTAGCCGCTCTTGGTGGCGGAATCACGTATTGGTTCTATTTGTATAAACTATCAAATTATAATTACACCAACTTTAATTCTTACTATTTTGTTGGCGTTGCCGGAGCAGGCATTCTATTGTATTTGATTCACTTGTTCTTGACTGGAATCCACAGCAAGAAAAACCAAGAGATTGAGGAGCTGGAAGAAGAGATTGAAGATCTTGTCGATAAGAAAGTAGCTCCAAAAAAACCAGTCGAACAAAAACCTGAGCAAGTTGGTAAAAAAGCTCCTCAAGGCAAAGTTGAAACAATTAAAGCCAAAGACGGCAAGAAAACAATGATTGTCTCCAACCAACAAACAATAGTATCTTCGGCAGGAAATATTGACCCTACCAATATGATATATGAAGATGTCAGTGTTGACCCAGAGTTTACAAAAACCACAGCTCCTACGAATCAACCTAATTCAATTGAATATTACATAGAAAAACCTAAAATGTTCAAACCTTTGGATCCGACCTTTGATGAACTTGTAGCTTATGTAAGAGAATTGCCTCAGGTTGTAACAAAACTTGATGACGACAGAATTACGTTCTACGTTGATAGAAGACCTTTCCTAGTTATGATGAACTTCGGTAATTACTACAGATTGGCATTCAAATATGAACTGGAAAAAGGTATCAGACTTATCATAAAATATCCGACAATTTCTAAAAACAAGAGCACTCGAGATGAATTATGGTTCAAGGCTAACAACTTCGGAGACATCCCTAAGGATGTAGTTTATCAGATAGTTAAATCAGCTTACGATAATGTAAACTCCTAAAGCAACTTTTCGAAGTTGCTTTTTTTTATCGATTTTTCCGCAAAACAATTGAATGGAAGGGCTTTCTGTGTTATTATTTATTCGAGGTGATTATATGAAATTTGAGGGAGTTGAAAATCTCTTACAGGCTGTTAGCGACAAGAAAAAGATCTTGTCGGAAAGTGAACTCAAAAACATCTGTAATGAATTTGACAAAAAGTATATCTATGAGTCAACTAGTTTTGAGAACGGAGATTTCACTTACGAGGATGTAGTTTTCTTGTTGGAGGATCATTCAAGACAGTTTCCTGACAAGAGTGAAATGGTTAGAAAAGCGATCATTAACAATTATCATGCCATTCAAAGTGTCCATAATCTTGTCAAGGCAAAGAAACAGTTCGATCAGAACACGGTCAAGGATTTGCATCAAATCCTGGTCGAAGGCATCATACCCGGAGGTGTTTACAGGACAAGAGACCTGTTCATCCTCGGAGCTAAACATGTACCGCCTACTTATTTAAAGATTTATTCTAAAATGGATCAGTTCTTCGCTGAACTGAACAATCCGGAATTGAAAGGTTTGGAAAAAGCGGCTTATGCCCACCTGCAAATTCTGAAAATCTATCCTTTTATGGATGCCAACGGCAGACTGGCAAGACTCTTGCTGAATTACCAACTTGAACTTGAAGGATTCCTGCCGATATCAATCACCAAGGATTTACGCGAGGATTACTATAAAAACATCGACGAATTCAAAATAAACAAAAAAATAGAACCTTTTACTGAATTTATAGCCGAACTTGAAGAAAAACGAATCAAAGAATTTTTGGAGAGAGACTAGTCTCTCTTTTTCTTGGAGGATGCAAATGATATATGTGAATTATCCATATGAATCTACCGAAAGGTTGTCTTTCTATCTGGCAACCGAAGAATACTTGGCTCGAAACTATCCTGCCAAGGAATATTTTTTCATGTGGCAAGTAAAACCTACAGTTATTTTTGGTAGAAATCAATTAATCGATAATGAAGTTAACCTTGACTACGTCATCAAAAACAGAATAGAATACTATAGAAGAAAATCAGGAGGAGGATGCGTATATTCCGATCCTTCAAATATAATGTTTTCTTTCATTACACCTTCCTTCAATAAGGATTTTGTTTTTGACAAGTATCTGGAGAAGGTTGTGACATTATTGAAACAATTAGGGCTGAATGCCTATTTTTCTGGTAGAAATGATATATTGATTGACGGATATAAAGTATCCGGCAATGCCTTTTACAGAGTCAATGATCGTTCTGTTGTTCATGGCACCATGTTATATAATACCGATTTAGAAGCAATGGTTAGAGCCATTACGCCGGATAATGAAAAACTTATTTCAAAAGGAATAGATTCTGTTCGAAGCCGAGTAAAAAATATTCGCGATCACATGGATATTGATATCGAGGATTTCAAAAATCATTTCAAGGACAACCTTTGTGAAACCAGTCTGACGCTAACGATGGAAGATGTCTTTGGAATTAGAGAGATAGAAAAAGGATATCTAAGTTCGGATTTTATCTATGGTAAAAATCCTAATTATACAGTAAAGAAAAAAGGCAAGACCGAAGCGGGAATGATTGAGATTTCCTTAGAGTTGAAAAACGGAATTGTTAAGGATATCCAAATGCTAGGCGACTATTTTTTGATAGAGGATGCCGATGAGTTTTTAAACCTATTCAAGAACATACGCTTCAATAGAAGCGACTTTGAAGACGTCTTGAATGAAAATCCGATTGAGGATTTCATATATAATTTACAAAAACAGGATTTTTTGGATATTTTGTTCGGCGAAAAACCGAATAATTTGATATAATATTCTCGAGGTGCACTAATGGAAGAAATTAAAAAGACGTGTTTGTATGAAGAACATGTGAAACTGAACGCAAAGATTGAAGAATTTGCGGGTTTTTTGATGCCAATATTATATACTAGCATCAAGGATGAACACATCGCAGTAAGAGAGAAAGTCGGTATGTTTGACGTTAGTCATATGGGTGAATTTGTCATCAAAGGAAAAGAAGCAACTGCTTTCGTCGATAACATATTCACAAATTCAATATTGGACAAGGAAAACGGAACCGTTACCTACGGAATGATGTTATATCCAAATGGAACAATAGTTGATGACCTTCTTGTTTATAAAGTCAACAATGAAGAGTATTTCTTCGTTGTCAATGCCAGCAACATCACCAAAGATTACGCTTGGGTCGTTGATCAGACTGAGAATTTTGACGTTACTGTTAAAAACTTATCTGAAGAATATTCGGAAATAGCTATTCAAGGTCCTGAGGCTGAAGCCAAAGTGAAGGAATTATTGGGATTAGACCTTTCTGATTTGCCTTTCTTTAACTTCAAAAATGCCGAATATGACAAATATCAGTTATTGATATCAAGAACAGGATACACTGGCGAAGACGGATTTGAAATATACGCCTGTGCAGAAGCGATTACCGAACTATGGCAGATATTTATAAAAGGCGGAGTCGTTCCTTGCGGACTAGGTTCTAGGGACACTTTAAGATTTGAAGCAGCCTTACCGCTATACGGACATGAGATATCGGATGAGATAACACCGCTTGAAGCCGGATTGAAATTTTTCACTAAGATTGATTCGGAATCGGATTTCATCGGTAAAACCGCTTTGTTGAACCAACAAGCCCAAGGTCTAACAAGAAGAGTTGTCGGCATAGAATTATCCAAACTAGGTATACCTAGAGCGGGTTACCCAATTGTAAAAGATGGAGAAGAAGTTGGATTTGTTACAACAGGATATCTTTCCATTACTTTGGACAAGCCGATAGCTATGGCAATGATTGATCAAAGATTTACCAAAAAAGACACAGAAATCGAAGTCAAAATCAGAAATAAGACAATACCTGGTTTTGTAAGAGATAAAAAATTCTTAAAGAAGAACTATAAAACGAAAGGAGCTTAATATGAGCAAAGTATTGAAGGACTTATTATATTCCAAAAGTCATGAATGGGTTAAGAAATTAAATGAAGAAGAAGTTTTGATAGGTATCTCAGATTACGCAGCCAAACAACTTGGCAGTATCGTTTTCGTTGATTTACCTGAAGCAGGAGACACGGTTGAAGCTGAATCAGAATTCGGCGCCGTCGAATCCGTGAAAGCTGCATCTGATCTTATATCTCCAGTTACCGGAGAGGTTATCGAAATCAATGAAGAATTGGTTGGAGAACCAGAACTTGTCAATGAAGACCCATATTCAGCTTGGTTGATAAAAGTTAAGCTTGACAATCCGGAAGAACTCGAAGAATTATTAAGCGCAGACGATTACGAAGAAATCTTATAGTGAGGTAAACAATGTTTAAATATTTTCCGCACACCAAAGATGACATCGAATTCATGCTCAAGGAATTGAATGTTTCCTCGATTAATGAGTTGTTCAGCGGAATATCGGAAAATGTACAATTGAAGAATGATTATGATTTGAAATCATCGATGTCCGAACAAGAAGTACGCCAGTATTTCAAGGAACTTAGTCAAGAAAACCGTGAACTGGTAATCTTTTCAGGAATGGGCATATATGACCACTATCAACCGTCGGTAATTGATGCCATAACCTCCAGACAGGAGTTTTTAACATCATATACTCCATATCAACCTGAAATATCTCAGGGAACTCTTCAATACATTTTCGAGTATCAGTCTATGATTCAATCCTTAACTGGATTGGATGTCTCGAACGCATCGATGTATGATGGAGCCACTGCCGCAGCCGAAGCTTGCTTCATGGCAACTTCCATTTCCAGAAGAAATAAAATCCTGATTTCAAAAACATTGAATCCGGGAACAATCAAAGTCATAAAAACCTATTTTAAATTCAAAGGCGTTGAATACGACTATGTTGAAGCTGATAATGGGGTTTTTGACATTGAAGATTACAAAAAGAAACTAGACGGAGAAATTGCCGGAGTAATCGTTCAAAATCCGAACTTTTTCGGGTTGATAGAAGATTACACGGGAGTTGCAGATGCAACCCATGCCAATAAGTCCGTTATGATACAATATAGCGATATTTCAGCCTTGGGAGTTTTGAAGACTCCAGGCGAAAATGAAGCTGATATTGCTTGCGGTGACTGCCAAAGTTTGGGAATGCCGGTAGCCTTCGGCGGCCCGACGATAGGATACCTCGCCACAACAAAAAAACATGTAAGAAAACTACCTGGAAGAATTTGCGGTTATACTACCGATACCGAAGGCAAGAGAGCTTTTGTCTTGACATTACAGGCTAGAGAGCAACATATTCGCCGCGCTAAGGCGAATTCAAATATCTGCTCAAACCAATCTTTGATGGTTCTTTATTCGGCAGTATATCTTTCGGTCATGGGTAAACAGGGTATTAAGGAAGTAAACGCGCTTTCTTATGAGAACGCTCATTATCTATATGATCGCTTGTTGGGAACTGGCAAGTTCTTTGATAACTTCAAAAAGCCTTTCCTTAAGGAATTTACTCTGGAGACGACAATCTCTCATGATTTGATTGCTCAAGCACTGCTTGAGAAAGGCATATTTGGAGGTTTCAGTTTAGGTGGTATTTCCGAAGAATATGATAATCTTATTAACTTCGCAGTTACTGAAAAACGTACCAAAGAAGAAATCGACAGACTTGTCGAAGTATTGGAGGGACTCGTATGATGTACAACAAACTGATATTCGAGATCTCTCAACCGGGAAGAGTCGGTTATTCCTTGCCGAAACGTCAATTCACTAAGTATGATATTAAAGATTTGGGTAATCATCTGCGTCAAACAGACGCGCTATTGCCTGAAGTAAGTGAATTGGATTGCGTAAGGCATTTTACCAATATCTCCAAGAAAAATTTCGGAGTTGAAAACGGATTCTATCCTCTAGGTTCTTGTACTATGAAATACAATCCGAAAATAAATGAAGAACTAGTCAAGACGATGTCTTTTGCGAAACTTCATCCATATCAACCAATCAGTACAGTTCAAGGAGCGCTTCGTGCATATTACGAACTTCAGAATGCTTTGTCAGAAATATCCGGACTGGAAGAATTCTCATTGAATCCATTCGCGGGGGCTCATGGAGAATTAGTCGGCCTTATGGTTATGAAAGAATACCATATGGCTCGCGGAGATTTCAAGAGAACAAAGGTAATCGTCCCAGATTCGGCTCACGGAACTAATCCTGCATCAATCACGGTTTGCGGTATGGAAGCGGTGGAAATCGTCTCCAATGACCAAGGAATGGTGGACATTGAAGCCTTAAAAGCAGTCCTAAATGATGAAATTGCCGGTATGATGTTGACAAATCCTAATACTTTAGGTATATTTGAAAAAGACATAGTTGAAATAACCAAGCTTGTTCATGAAGCCGGTGGTTTGATGTATTATGATGGAGCCAACCTCAATGCCTTACTAGGAAAAGTAAGACCTGGAGACATGGGATTCGACATTATGCATATCAATCTCCATAAGACTTTCTCCACCCCACATGGTGGCGGAGGTCCAGGATCCGGTCCAGTCGGAGTCAAGGATTTCTTAATCGATTATCTGCCTAATCCTCGGGTAAAAAAACTTGAAGATTATTATTATGTCGCTAACGTTGGCGATGCAATTGGTCAGATATCAGGATATTTTGGGAACTTCTTGGTTGCACTCCGTGCATACTCTTATATCTTAAATCTAGGTAAAGAGAATCTGATGCAAGTTGGTCCTTTGGCTACATTGAATGCCAACTATGTCAGACAAGCATTGAAAAACGATTATTATTTGCCTATTGAAGGGTATTGCATGCATGAAGTTGTCTTTGACGGGCTTAAAGACAATCCACATGAAATCAGGACTTTGGATGTTGCGAAAAGACTACTTGACTATGGTATGCACGCTCCAACAATATACTTCCCGCTTCTGTTTCATCAATCAATCATGATTGAACCTACGGAAACCGAGTCACTACAGACCATCAATGATTTCATTGATGTAATGAAGAAAATCGCGAAAGAAGCAAAAGAAGATCCAGATACATTAAGAAACGCGCCACTGAGTACTCCTATTACGAGAACAGACGAGGTATTTGCGGCTAAGGAAATGATTTTCTCCTATAAGGACTATTTAGAATATATTAATAGTAAAGGATGATATTTATGGGTTTTGAGATAATTCAAGGTAAATTCGGTATAGGTATAATCGATATAGCCATAGTGCTGGTTGTCGTTCTGTTTTTGGTTATAGGTTGGAAGAAAGGGTTCCTACTCAAAGTAATTGATATGGCTTCCTCGATTTTTGGATTGATAGCCTCAATTCTGTTGGCAAGACCATTTTCAAACGTCATCAGACCGTGGATTGGACCAACTTTGGAAACCAATATCAACGACTACCTGTATTCCCGTTTGACGGAAATTGGCATTGTAGCTACAGACCTGACCGAAGGTAATCTTCGTGACGCTCTAACACAGATGAGTTTACCGGATTTCATGGTTGACTGGATAATCAATTCGATTGATCCAAACGCAGTAGCTACAACGATAGTTGATGCGATTGCACCATTGATTCTGTCATTAGCTTTGTTGGTGATTTCTTTCATCATACTGTTCTTCGGTTCGATGATTGTATTCTTCCTGCTGAAGATTTTGGCCAAAGGCATCACTTCGATTCCGATTATCAAGTATATTGACAAAGTCTTAGGCTTGCTATTCGGTTTATTGAAAGTCGCATTGTTGGTCTATGTATTGATGTTTGTCTTGGCATTGTTGATAAACATTCCGGCGATAAACAACCTAATATATGCCTTCTTGGAGAAAGATATGTTCCTTGGCAGTGAGCAAGACGGGGTGTTCTCGCTTGCGAAATACCTCTACAACAACAATATGTTAAAGAACATAATCAATGTATTTGTAACGATATTCTAAAAATAAAAGCGCTGATTTCAGCGCTTTTAATATTCTATTATGAGTTTTTTCAATTCCGCGACCAGTTCCGATTGCGGAATTTTTTTCTGTTTTACACCCTTGATGAACAGTAGTGCTTCGTCCTTGCCACCGGCAACAGCGATATCCGCTTCCTTGGCTTCGCCTGGACCATTGACAATGCATCCCATAATGGCGACAGTAATTTTTTTATTGATGCCTTGCAGGAAGGTTTCTATCTCTTTAACTATTGGAATCATATCATATTGAATTCTGCCGCAGGTCGGACAGCTGATGAGTTTTGGTTTGTCGTACAACCCAAAATTCGCCAATATCTCTTTAGCAACGAGAATCTCGGTTTCTGGAGTATCTGTCAAGGAAACACGCAAAGTCGAACCGATTCCTTCCTCAATCAAGATACCAAGTCCGATAGAAGAAGATATAGTTCCGGAAAAACTGGTACCAGCTTCAGTGATGCCTAGATGTAGTGGATAAGGGAAGACATCGGCCGCTAAACGATTGGCTTTAACAGTACTCATCATATCAGATGATTTAATGGAAATGATAATGTCTTCAAATCCAAACTTTTCTAGTAATGCTACATGATATTTTGCGGAAGCAACAAGCGCTTCCGGAGTCGGCTTTCCGAATTGCTCGAGAATGTGTTTTTCCAAAGATCCGGAGTTGATGCCGATTCTGATCGGAAGATTTTTAGCCTTGCAGGCATCTACTACAGCCTTAACTTTATCATCGCTACCGATATTCCCCGGATTGATTCTGATTTTATCTGCACCGGCTTCAATGGAAGCCAAAGCCAAATTGTAGTCGAAATGAATATCGGCTACTATTGGAATATGAATTCTTTTCTTGATTTCTTTGATAGCGGAAGCGTCGCTTAAATCCAGCACGGCAACTCTTACCAGTTCGCAACCAGCTTGTTCCAAACGAAGAATCTGTGCAACGGTCGAATCAACATCTTTTGTTTTGGTATTGGTCATCGATTGGATTATGATATGATTGTTTCCACCAATTGTCAAGTTGCCAACCTTAACTGGTCTTGTGTTTTCTCTGGTATGCATCTTATCACCCATTAACATTATACTATATCTTAAAATTTATCTGAAAAAATTTATAAAATTAATTCTAATATGATACAATAGTATACGAGGGATGTGGTAATCTTGATCGAAATCAGAGGCATTGGTGTCTCCGGTAGTAAAGGAAGCGGAATCGTCTTCAAATATGAGCGGAAACCTAGTCAATACCATGAGGTTCGCGATATCGATGCGGATGTCGAAAAGAAGCGGTTTACCGATATTTTAAAGACCGCTAAAAACGAGATAGAAGAACTATATCAAAAGGCACTTGTTATTGATCAGGATTCAGCGGAAATATTCACTTCCCACGAGTGGTTGCTTGATGATTGTGAACTGATAAAGTACGTTGAACAACTGTTGGATTACGGTTATGACTTATTGTCGGCTTTGATCAGAACAAAAGAAGACATGAAGATTCATTTTCTGAATATGGAATCAGAAATTTTCCGTTCAAAAGTCAATGATATCGATGATGTATTTGACCGTTTAATCAAGATTGAATCCGGCACTGGAGAAGAACATCCTTTCCCAAAACAACCTTTCATTCTGGTTTGTGAAGATATACTCCCTTCATTGGTTTACCGCATACCTGATGAAAATCTAAGAGGGATAATAACTAAATACGGATCGAATTGTTCGCATGGAGTTATCCTCGCCAGAACAAAAAATATACCCGTCATTATCCGTGTTAAAAATCGTTATGACGTAATTAACAATGATGACCAAATCATTATGAACGGTGAATCTGGCGCAATATTTATATTGGATAAATAACCTTCAAAAGAAGGTTTTTTTATTGGGCCACACAGACATATTCGATGTCTTAAAAGGACAAAATCACAAAAAATCAATAGTTTTTATTTTCTCATTGTTTCATCACAATCTCGAATTATAATTGAATTATAAGACAAAAATAAACAAGCGTTTACTAAATAATTCGAGGAGGAATTCAAATGAAGAAGTACTTGATTTTGATTATATTTCTCTTGATCACCATCGGCTCCGCTCTTTTTATCAGTCGGGTCAACGTGAATTATAATCTCGAAAAATATCTGCCAGATGATTCGGAGATCAAGGCAGGATTAGCCGTCTATCAAGCTGAGTTCGGCGAACTCAGCACCGCCACGCTTTCATTCGATGAAACGGATATCGAAACGGCCTTAATAGTCAAACAGGAACTTGCGAACATTGATAATGTTGCCAAAGTAATCTTCATTGATGATTACTTCAATGAGATTACATACGGAATCATCCGTG